>CACYDF010000033.1 GCA_902773085.1 uncultured Erysipelotrichaceae bacterium | reverse complement strand
TCTTTTTAACACCTTTCAAAAATTTTCAACAAGCAAACATATTAACCGTAACAATATTATACAGAGATATTAAATAAAAGTCAATATGTTTGCTTGTTAAATTTATAAAGATTGTGCAATTATTAGTTCAAATAATAGTCATACACATGAGAAATTATTTCATCCATTGTATCGCATAATCTTGTGCAGCATTCTTGTAACCATGGATGCAATGGAAGATGATTTACGTTTAATCCAATAACCGGAATATGTAATTCTTTTGCAAGCATCAGTTCCATTGCAGTGCCTATACTATTTGGTTGATTAAAATTTACGACTACAACATCTGATTCTCTTAATCGACATAGATCATATTCCATAGCTTCGCGCTCTGATTTATGATTTTTTGTTAATGTAGAATAATAATACGGAGGATTAAAAAACAACGGTTTGAAAACATATCCTTTTTCTGTAGATTTTTCTAAAAGACAATTAGTAAATTTATTGCGCCATTCTACTTGTTCTTCAAACGGAAGATTTCCCATTCCTCCGGATAGATAAATTAATCTTACATTCATATTATAACTTCTCTTTTCTTTAATATACTTCTTGCTATTTGCATTGAAATACTTGAAGCATATTTACCAAATTCATTTCCAATTTCATCAACAATCTCTGGCTCTTCTTTAATACAGTCATCATACACTGCCTTACCTAAATTCTTCGCAATAATTCCCATATCATGGCTATCCCAATCTTCTCTCAAGATTCTTTCGTCAACCATTTTATGCAATAATTTTCTTACTCTGGCTTCAGTGACAATAGTTTCAGTTAATGCTTGTTGCCTTTCTCTATCTGCAAGTTTCTCTGTATCTACTATTTTATTTTTCTTATGACCTTTTGTTTCGCAGAATTTTTCGCCTACGATTTTTACATAAAAAGGCTTATGATTATTAGGGTCGTTAAGTCGTGTAATGTTCTTTACAACGCAATTATGAACTAAACACCCATTTGCAAAATAATTATGATTATCTTCAACTTCAATATCATAAGCACTAATTGTTTTATGATTCTGCCAAGTTTTTAAAGCATTCAACTCTTTTTTAATTTGTATTTTTCTTTTTGTTAAACCATATTCTATACGAGGTATTCCAATAAACAAATCACTATCTTTTATCGATTTTATTTTATATCTAAAGTGAGGCATGATATATTTTGAAATTTGTTTCATTATCCTACGACCTTCTGATGCAGATGTTCTAATTCTACCGCCACAACCTTGTGTTACTCTGGTATCAAACGATAATTTAGCATTAGTTTGAAAATAATTATTAAACAGATTTAAAATTATATTACATTCATTCATATCGTAAGAAGCTACACATAATTCTATCGACCCATTTTTATCTCCATATCCATCACCCATAAAAAAATACGCCCAACCTATATCGTTTAATTCTGAAAATCCTTTAATATAATCAATCTTATTATTAATAATAAATGAATCATAAAAACTAACAGTTTCTTGCTTTCTAAAATGCAATACGGTAATTTTACTATTTTTACCAGAAATATAATTACTTTTATGTGATATGAATTCTTTAAATAAATTATAAAAATCATCAACCTTATTTGTAGCTTGTGATAAAGAAAAAATCCCTTTATTGTAGTGCATATCTGACAACATTAGTCCTAAAAATGACTGGTATCTAAATTGGTCAAAAATTTTACCATAATGATATACATAATTACAATTTTGTATTTCAGTATATTGATTATTTCCACAATAAAATTGATGATTTTTAGTAACACAAAATTTCCCTGAAATATTGTTTTTACTTGATGTTCCTCTTGGAAAAACAGCAATGTTATACCATGAACTTAATTTTTTCTTGCCATTATAAAAAACATTTATAACTTTTTTATTTTCAATCTGTCTTGTAATTGGATTATAGGATTTTACATAATCGCCAATTTGTATTTTAGATATATATTTTTGGCTTCTATCAGCCATGAGTATTTTTGTTTGAGAATTAAAACAACCTTCGCCGTATTCGCCACCTAAATCAGTTCCGCCTACAAATGACATAATATGTTCCCACGATATAAATTTACCATCATAAAAAACAGGAACATAAATCAATCCAAGCTCTGCAACTTTTTGTTTAACAATATCTTGTGGTAAATACTTATGTGTATCTGTA
>CACYDF010000032.1 GCA_902773085.1 uncultured Erysipelotrichaceae bacterium | reverse complement strand
TTTAAGTGCAGCATTATTTAATGGTTTACTTAGTCATTTAAATTAATTTAGTGTATAAATGTTGATAGATTAGGTAAAAAAGACTGGATAGAAAACAAAATAAGAATTTTATGTTATTAATTGTAACATATAAATATTCGTAAGGAGAAAATAATGAAATATAATTTATATGATAAAGAATTTGAAGTGCTTGAGGAAATTAGTGATCTCCCATTAAACAAAATATATTATGAAGATAATGATGAATTAGATTTATTCAATAAAATGAAAAATACTAAATGCTGGATGGATAATACAAAGGGGAGTCCAGATTTAATAAGTGAAAAATTCAAAACTATGATTGAGTGTATGCAAATTAACGATTATACTGAAAAAGGTATAACAAATAGTTTTGCAAAAGATAATAATGAGATAATAAAAGAAATTGATAAAGCTTTTGATGTAAAACAAACATTTCCTAATCTAAAGAATATTTTTATAGACAAAGAGGTCCTGCCAGAATATTGTAGTATAGACAATTATAAAAAAATGTGCCATAGAGTGATCCCAAAACATATTAATAATATCCCAAAATATAGATCTAATTATAGCGGTTTTAAATTAGTGTTTCTGATTATTGATTTAACTGAAACAACTTATTATGTGAAATTAGATAATGATTTAGCATCTTTGCCTGTGATTGAGTGGCATCCTATAATGGATGAGAATATAATGAGTATATTTTTAGATAAAGACATTGATTATATTTTATGGTACAGGCCTTTTTTACAACATAGCATTTTAAAACAACTGACTTTTATAAATAATAGAAGATTAACTAGTTTTGTAAATAAATTTAGAAAAAACTAGTTAACTATGAAAATAAAAATATATTGCTAGTGATGTAAAACGAAATGATGTTAAATTATATTTCCGAATCATTTGCAGTACATGGTAATTACCTCTGTGATCCATAGTGCTTCCCGAAAGTTGATTTTTGCACCTTGTTACTGTATAATACTTTATAGTTGGAGAGTTTTATGAGAAATCCTTGTTTAGATGGTTTTAGAATTGTGTTTGTTGATGATGATAAGCATGAGTATGGAATCTCGGAAATTATTTTTAATGATGATAAATTAATTTAAGGACATGTGAACTCCAGAAAAGTGGCAAAAATGTTCATATAACCTCAACTCTTGAAAAAGATATGTCCAAAATATCTATTGATGGATACAAATATAATAAAGATATAAAGTGGTAAAATTACAGGAATAATGGGGACGGTGAAGTTAAGCCCTAAAGTTGGACCAAAATAAGTAAGTTATGGAGGTCCAATTTTTTTATGAAGTACACATTTGAAATTAAGCTGAAAGCAGTCAAAGCAATTAAAAAAGGAATAGTTATCAAGGAACCCAATAATGAGATTAGTCGTAAATGGAGGGACATAATAAGGTATTGGGAAAAAATTTATGACATCCACGGGGAAGAAGGCTTAAAAAGACATTTTAGGAAGCATAACTATAAAGAAAAATTAAGTGTTGTCCGAGAAGTTTTAAGGGGCAATTCAATCAACCAAGTATCGGTAAGAAGGAATATAGCAGTAAAATCTATATTTGATTGGGTAAAAGCTTATAGACAAGAAGGCATAAGTGGTTTAAAATTTGTAAAAAAGAGAGGATCGCCTATGCAAGAAAAAGACAAAGAAATAAAAAATCGCATAAACAAGAAAGCCGAAGATTCAGGTTACACCAAAGAAGAAATTGAATATATTTTAGCGGAGAATGCCTATTTAAAAAAACTTCATGCCTTAGTTCAGGAAAAGAACCAAAAAGATCAGAAAAAGTAATGATTATTGATGAGCTAAGGCCAAAGTATAGATTAAAGGTTCTGTTAAAAGTAGCAAATATAAAAAAATCTACATACGAATACTATAAAAGCAAAAAGCACATTGAATACACTAAAAAAAGAATAAAGAAGAACAAGAGCTTATAAAGAAGATATCGTCGATATATTATAAAAATCACTGTAGATACGGCTATATTAGGGTTAATTTGGAGTTAAATAAAGAAATCCACATAAACCAAAAGAGAACTCAAAAACTAATGCAAAAATATGGTTTAAAAGGATTCCAAGGGAAGACGTCTAAATTTCATACGTATAGAGGTGACAATGGAAATAATAAAGACAACTTATTGTTAGATACTGTAACAGATAGTAATACAAATAAAACTAAGTACATAAGAAACTTTAGCGCTAATAAACCAAACATGAAATGGGCGACAGATGTATCAGAATTTCGAATTGCAAGTGGAAAGATATACTTATCTCCGATACTCGACATGTATGATGGTTCAATAATAAGTTATGATATATCTACTAAAGCAAACTATGACCAAACAAAGCGTATGCTAGGTAAAGCTTTTAGAAAGCATAAAGATTTAGATGGATTGATACTTCAATCAGATCAAGGATGGCAATATCAATTAGCCCATTACCAAAACGAATTAAAGAAGCATAATATAAGGCAATCATTTTCA
>CACYDF010000031.1 GCA_902773085.1 uncultured Erysipelotrichaceae bacterium | reverse complement strand
TGAAGATAAAATTGTTGAACTATTTCTTCAATTAGAGAAATAGTATCATCAAGAAGTTCAACAACAAATGATTTTTTACCAAGAAGAACTCCTTTTCGATATAAAAGGAAATATACACATATATAATTGTCTCTTGTTGAATAAGCAATGATATCTCTATCAATATGATCTTTAAAAACAATATTTTGAGATGAAGTAATATTATTAATCATATCGATTGTCTTTTTTATTTCATTAGCTTCTTCAAATTTTAACTTATCACTTACTTTCTTCATCTTTTCTTTTAGTGCAGTAATTGCTTTTGATGTATCTCCATTTAAAAATTTAGTAATATCATTAATTATTGATTCATATTCAAAAGGATCTATTTTATTTATACATGGTCCTAGACATTGATTTAGATGATAATATAAACATGGCTTGGTTGGAATATGATTACATTTTCTTAGTGGATATACTCTATTTAGTAAATCAATCATTTTATATGCATATGATGAGTTAGGATATGGTCCAAAATACATATAACTTTTATCAATTGAATTTCTCGTTATCTTTAAATATGGATACTTATCCTTTTTAAGTCCAATAAATGGATATTGTTTATCATCCATTAAAAGAATGTTATATTTTGGATAATATTTGTGAATTAAAGATATTTCAAGAAGTAAAGCGTCTTTTTCACTACTAGTTTCAATAATATCAAAATCTCTTATTTCTGAAACCATCCTAGCAACTTTTCCTACCTGGGGCCTAGTAAAATATTGTTTAACTCTTTTAACTAAGTTTTTAGCTTTACCAACATAAATAATATTTCCTTTTTCATCTTTCATTTGATATGAACCAGGACTTGAAGGAAGAAGCGATATTTTTTCTCTTAATATAGGATAATCTAAATATGACATTATTTTAATTCCACAATTGTAGCTCCAAGACCACCTTCCGATGCTAAACCAATACGATATGATTTAACAAGTGGGCAAGATGATAAATATTTCCATAAAGTATTTTTTAATTTATATGACCCCATTCCATGAATTATTTTAACAGAGTGATATTTTTTTATAGATGCACGAGAAAGATATATTTCATATTCTTTTAATGCTGATTGAGAATCAAGACCTATGACATTAAGAGAACTTGGAAGAGAATCACTTATTTCATTTTTGTAAAACATTGATTGAGAAGTATTTTTTTCTTTTTTAATAGTTGATTTTTTTAGTCCTGAAATATCTCTTGTAATTTTAATTCCATCACTAGATAGAACAACTTTATTTTTCTTAATAGAAATAACTTTATAATATTTTTTATCTTCATCTAGAACATAATCTCCAATAGATAAAGAAGGAAGAACTTCTTCTTTTTTTTCTTGAGTTTTATCAATAAGAAGATTTTTAATTTCTGTTTTAATTTCAATTTGTTTATTTAAAGGAATATAATTACTTGCTTTTGAAAAGATTAAATTAAGTTGATTTATTTTTTTATTTACTTCTTTTTCTAGTTTGCTTTTTTCTTTATTTATAATATCTTCTTTTTCTTTTTCTATCTTAGATAAAATGTTTTTTTCTTTAAGAAGTATTTCATCAATTTCTTTTTCTTTTTTTTGAAGCGAAATCATTTCTTCTTTTTGTTTATATATTTCATCATTTAATTTTTTAGTAAGTTCTTCTAAATTGTTAAATGCAGAATTCTTTTTATATTTATTTGCTGAATTAATTATTTCATCAGAAATTCCAATCATTTTTGCAAGTTCAATACCATAAGAATATCCAATGGAATTTAATAATAAATGATAAGTAGGAAGCAAGTTATCTAAATTAAATTCCATCGAACAAACTAAGATTGAATCTTTACTATATACTAACTGTTTTAATTCATCAAAATGAGATGTAATCATTGAAAAAGTTTTTTTATTATTTAAGTAATCAATAATACTAATTGATAGTGCAACTCCATCACTTGGAGAAGTTCCTCCACATATTTCATCTATTGCAATAAAAGATGAAGATATATCTAAATCAATTATCTCTTTTAATTCTTTTAAATGTGATGAGAAAGTAGAAAGATTATTTTCGATTGACTGACTATCTCCACTTACTAATATCACTTTATCAAAATAAGGAAAATAACTAATATCACTACAAGGTACAAGTAAAGAAAGATTTAACATAATAATAGATATACATGTAGCTTTTAATAGTACTGTTTTTCCCCCTGCATTAGGGCCTGAAATAAAAAGCATAGACTTAGCATCTTTAGATAAAGAAAAAGAGTTTTTAACTGACTCGTTATATCCAATAAGCGGATGAAATAAATTATTTAATTCAAGCTTATAAGATAATACACCTATAGTTCCATTATAAGTTTGACCAAATTTAATACTAGAAAAAAAATGATCCCATTTAATTAATATGTTGTAATTAGAAATAATATCATCAATTATTTCTTTTAAATCTTTAGAAAGAGAAGCAACAATCTTATTAATTTCAATTAATTCTTGATTTTCAAGTTGTACAATTTTGTTTTGAATGTTTAATACTTCTATTGGTGCAATATAGGCTGTTTCTTTGCTTGATGAATAAGAAACAATATATCCAGGGACATTACTAATTGATTTAGCCTTAATTGGTAATACGTTAAATCCATTTTTAATTGATGAAAAATCTTCACTTAGAAATGATTTATATTTCTCTTTTGATGATAAAAGAGTATCATCAAGAAGTTTTTTAGTTTTATTTAATTCTTTTCTAATAGATAATAAATCGCTAGTTGCATTATCTTGTATAGTTAGTTCAGGACTTATTATCTTATTAATTTTTTCAATTATTTTATCATGATTAATTATATTAGATGCATCTAGGGAAAGATTAGATAATTTATCTTTATTTTTTAATAAAGAAAAAGAAGCAGATAAAGATAATAAATCTTTTATTTCGACAATTTCTATAATATCTAATACTTGTCCTATTTTTAGTTTATTTAGTATAGGTTTTAAATTACTTATTTTTATAAATTCAAATGATTCGTTGTCTAAGAATAATTTAGCTTCATTTAAGCATGTAATATTTTCTTTTAATTCTTCTTCACTTTTTACTAAATTATCTAGAGAAAAAGATTCTTTTAATTCTTCAAAATAAAAAAAAGGTTTTAACTTATTTATGATTAAATTAATTTCATTATTTAAGTAATTATTCACATAAATAATTTTATCATTTATTAAATAATATATATAATTAGTTATTTCTTAGAACCTCTAATAAATATATTTGGAAATAATTATAATCTTGATTTATATGTAATTATTTTTTTAGATATTTAGCATTTTTATAAGTGCCGATTTTAGATATTTTATTTTCATTAATTAGTTTTGCTAAAGTAACTTCAATTGTCGTAATTGATATATCTGGAAAAAGATTATGAATATCTATTTTAGATATT
>CACYDF010000030.1 GCA_902773085.1 uncultured Erysipelotrichaceae bacterium | reverse complement strand
GCTATTAATATCTTACGGTGCTTATTATACCTTTATTATCGGATAAAATAAGAGGGATCATCATTTTTGATTATACTAAAGCAAAATATTGAAGTCAACAAAGCAAGTCTCTTAAATAACAGACTATGTATAATCTAAAATAATATATCTATGTTACTTTAAAAAAGAAGATGAAACACATAGTAAAATAATTAGTTATTTATACTACTTAATTAAGTGAAAAATGCTTAAAAAAATAAAAAAAACAACAAAAATGCTGAATTCTTCAAAAATCAACATTTTTACATAGAAATAATTAGTGAATTTTGAAGAGCAAATATAAATATATTATATTTATATTTTAGATTTTTATAAAACGAAGACTTGTCTGCTTCAAGTCTTGAAATCAAAAAAATCCCAGAACAGAAGAATTCTGTTACGAAGTGATGTTGGATCGCTTCTTTTTTTGCATTAAAAAGAATTAAAAAATCAATATTTTTATCTTCGCCTTTTATAATCAAGATTTTTAAAAGTATTTAGTTATTCAGTTAATATTTTAAATAACTTTTCGAAATTCTTAATTGTTGATTCGCTAAAATCACTTTTTTTAGCATGTATTTTAACTTCGGAGGCATCTAAACTCTTTTTAATTGTAATTGCTGGATATTTTTTCTTGTCCTCGCTAGAGAATAAATCTTCAATCATCATAGCTTTTTTTCCGTTATCCAAAACCACCTCTGAAATATTATGAACATTTTCTTTTCCGAAAGCAGATTCCTGTGCCAGCTTATACATATCTAAACCAGCCTTATCAGCATCAACAAGTAATCCACGTTTATAAAATTTAATATCAATTAATTTTTTTAAAATTTCTTTTGTTTTTGAATTATTGTCACCAACCCCATTAAAAGGAAGGAAAGCTATTTTTTGGATGCCTAAAATGTTCTTAAACATTGTTAAATAAATATAATCTGTTATTCCTTCTACCCAAACAACCTCTGTATCTAAATCATATAATACGTTTTGTTTAATCGTTAAGTATTCTTTAATAGGTAGCAATGTATCTTGATCATCAAGATTAACGGCAGTAAAACAATTATCTATAGTACTTCTATTATTATCAATGCTCACAACTCTTAATTCATCATAGTTATCAATATCAAGCATAAAAGGAGAGTGAGTAGCAATGATAAACAAGATATCATTTTTAACTGCAAAATCCTTTATAAACCTTCTTAATTCCTGCTGACCATTAGGATGTAGATGTGTTGCAGGTTCATCCATTATAACAATATCACCTGGTTGTAGTTCTTTAGAAGTTAAAAAATTAAAGAAGAAGTCAAAAAACCATCTAAAACCAGTTGATTGGTACTCCAAAGTTATTGGATCATTCTCTTTTCCTCTTGCCATACCAAAATAAATTGCACCAGATTCAAAGACCAGAGAAAATTTATAAGGATCATCAGAAGAAAAATACATTTTATTGAATTGATCATTTATTTTGTTAATTTTGCTTTTCATTTTTTCTTGAAGTTGTTGCAAAATAGCAATGTTGTTCTTTTGTTGAAAATCATTATATGCATTTATTATTATATTTATGTCAACATTAATAGCTTTAAATAAAGATCTAAAGAATCTTGAACCATTGATATTATTTCTTACATTTCCTATATGTAAGTCGCTACTTGATAAAGGTTCTTTTTTATATTCACATATAGTTGGAATAGGATGGACTCCAAGTACATTTTCTATTTCAGCAACTGTGTTATTGCTATCTAAGTATTTTTGTAGAATCTCAATTTTTTCTTTTTTTAATGAATTCCAAATTTGGCTATAACCTCTATATGTCTTCATAAGTTGATCGATAAAGTTCATTATTTCATCGTTGTAAGACGAAAAACTGAAATCATTATCAGCCAATATTTGTTTGTATAAAGTATAGTTTGATAAATTTAAACCATATCCCCATCTTGAAAATTCATCTGCTATTCGTTTAAAATTAGAGATAACAGTTTCTTTGCTGATTTTTAAATCTTTTTGTTTTAAATTATTCTTTTTAATGGACCATCTACTTTCGTTACCATAACTTACAGAATATTCAGCTTCAAAATCTTTTGATTGATAGCATAAAGAAATTGAAGGATTTCTATCTTTATCATCTAGAGAAAGTGAAGTTATATCTCGTTCCTCAAGTGAATTATTAGATAATTTTGTGATTCCATCCAGGACATTGCTTTTCCCGGAATTATTACTACCGATGATAACTAAAATATTGCCAAGTTTGCCTTTTTCAAATTGACTATTTAGTACTAGGAATTGGGGTTCATCTAGACCAATGTTTCTAAATTTTTCAAATTTAATTACTCTTTTCATAAATTACTCCTCCTTAATCTTATAAATATTTATGATTT
>CACYDF010000029.1 GCA_902773085.1 uncultured Erysipelotrichaceae bacterium | reverse complement strand
TAAATATACATAATATAGGGTAAATAGTTCATTAAATCAATATGTGATTTTTAACTAAGTGTTGCATTTGCTTTTAAAATTAACATATTTGTAAATTTTTAAGATTTCTCTTGATTCTAAAAGAAAATAGCATTAAAATATAACTAACATAAAATATCGCGGAGGAAAAAAATGAAAAAGTTTTTACGAAAAACGTTTTTGGCGACTTTATTTTCAGTCGCATGTGGAAGTATCTCTTCTTGTTTTATCCCTTACTATCAAAGTACTGATATGGGTGGGGATGAAATAAACGACGAAGTTACATCCACTTCAGGTAGTAGGTCTCTTACTTTAGGTAACCCAGTAGATGATGAAGAAGGGATTACCCCTTATGCAGAAAACTTCCTAAGTTTGACTTACAAAGCTACTAGCCACTGGGTCTTCAATTCTGACTACGAGCCTAATCAAAATGGAGGTTTCATTCTCAATTTAACTGGTGATGAACCAATTAATGAGATTCTTGCTCAAACTACTGTTCAACAAACTGATAAGCTAGTTGGTAATAAGAAACTAGTCTTATCTGCAAAGGCAGATTCAGAACAAGTTCTTGTTTTAGGAATTACTGATAGTAAACATAAAACAAGAGAAATTGAAGTACACTTATCTCAAGAAGAACAAAAATATGAACTTTTTGTTGCTGAACTTGATTTAGCTAATGGTTTTGATGTTTATATCAAAGCTAATTCTACCCAAGAAGGAAAAGCAACAATAAGAGATATTCACTTCTCGTATTTTTATACTGAAGATGGTCAATTGAATCCATATGCATATGAAAACGAAGAAGAATTAAATCTTTGCCGAAATATACATGATCATTGGGAAACAAGCCAAGATTATGAAATTGACTATAGAAGCATAGATCAATTTGATATTAAGTATGCTAATGATGAAAACAAAGAAATGTGCATCAAAACCACTGTTGCTGGTAATAAAGATTTAGCAAAATTTAAATCAGTAATCTTCTCAGTAAGACTTAATAATATGGCTTCTGATTGTAATTTAAAACTAAGAGTTGGTAATGATGAGATTGAATATTCATCTTATTCTTCTAGTGGAAAAAATATAACTTTATCTCTAGAAAATATCGATATTGAAGAAAACTTCGATATTTACCTTATTTTTCAAAAAGCAAATTTGACATATAATTCTATAACTACAATTAATGTCCAAAGAGTTTACTTATCTCAATATGTAGTTGCTCCAAATATTGAACAAGGTATCACTAATAGTTTTGATTTACTCCATAATAGTTTTTATCATGTTGATGTTTCTGATTACAATGAAAAACTGCAGTATGGTGATAATAATAAAGTAACCCTTGTTACAAGACCAGAGACCAAAAATGACACTTATATCTATAATAAATTTGTAAATGTTGCTAGAGGCGACTATTACAAAGCAAGATTTGTTGTTAGAGGAATTGAAGGAAATGTTATTAAAATTGGCCCTGTTGAAGAAGCACCAAGTAACTATTCTAACACTTCAGTAACTGAGGTAACTCTGACTGGTGAAGAACAAGAAGTACTAATTAATTTCCAAAATCCATATTCTTCAATAACTGGATTCTATATCCTTGTAAATGGTTCTACAAATAATGTTCCTGGTACATTTGAATTAATGGAAGCAGAATACACAAGCCTAGAAGATGGATTATATCTTAAGAACATAAGAGATAAAATTGGTCCAGATGTAATCGATATTACTGAAGATATGAAAGATTGTTGGCAATATGGTAGCAACGCTACAATCAGTGAAAATGGTGAAGTTAATGCTGATTTTACTGGCGACAATCCCGATCGTTTACTTATGCATGTAAGACGTGATGCAGCCTTTAAAGATTATAATAATATTGTTGTAACATGCTATACTACAAGTACCATCTCGAATAAATATGTCACTGAATATGAAGGAAATTCAACATATTCTACTAATGGCATTGTAACCAATTTTAGTTCAAAAATTAATTTTAAGAAATATAATGCATTTTATGACTTTAGTAAATATAGTTCAACATCTGCAACTTTAAAAATTACAGGTGTATACCTAATGAAATCCTATGCAAATATGTTTACAAACGAAGAGGTAGCCACTGATAATCTACTAAATGTCTTTGATTCATCATATTGGAGTAATACTTTAAGATATGTTGTTGAAAGTGACGGAGTTAGATATTCACTTCCAAGTGATGGTTTATTCCATTATAACTTTGCAAGAGTGTATACAAATACTTATCTCAATATGGCATCACTTGATTTAGAATTTGATGCACCCGGGGTAGACTTATCAATTAGGCCTTGCATCAAATATCCAAACTCTGCAGCTGTAACTATCACAAGTGATATGACTTCTATTTCTCTTCCACTTACAACGAATAGCACTTTAAATAGTAATAATGGTGCTGATTTTGGTTTCTACATCAAGAATGAATCTGGAACTGATATCAACTTCAAACTTAAGAGAATGAAAGTTACTTTAGCATCCTAATTATCAAGATCCATTCCTAATTTAATTCTAATAACTGCAGGCTTAGTTGCCTGCAGTTTTTTATTTATCTTCTAATAAATTAAATTAAAAATATTTATCTCATTGGGCAAATAAATAGTAGGAGGGAAATACTAAAGTGTTTTCCTTTATATTTCGGTTGCGAGGGGTAGGAAAGGGGGTAAGACTATT
>CACYDF010000028.1 GCA_902773085.1 uncultured Erysipelotrichaceae bacterium | reverse complement strand
TAAATATACATAATATAGGGTAAATAGTTCATTAAATCAATATGTGATTTTTAACTAAGTGTTGCATTTGCTTTTAAAATTAACATTAAATAACTAGAATTGGTCATATCTTAAGATATGACCTTTTCTTATGTTAAAATAGAATTGAATATGGACGAAGTGAAAATTAAACTACATCAAATATTTAGAAAAATAGAAACTATTTTCTTTTGGATTTTATTTATTCTTTTCTTTGCTTTTTCTTTTGCATTCTTATTTATATCATTCCTTAGTAGTAGTAATATCTTCACATCATTAACAATATCTTTTGTTATTGTTGCCGGAGTTATGGCAGTACTTATCATATTTATCTACATCTATGGTGCTAGTAAGTTTCAAAAGATAACTGATAAAGTTGACAATTATATTCGTAATAAAGAATATCAAGAAGGAATTAAATATATTAGAGGTATTAAAGATATTACTTATTTCTTTATTTCCTTTGATAAGATTTATTATTATCTTGGAATTTTATATTTATATGATAGTAATAAAGATGAAGCTACTAAGTTATTTATTTTATTAGTTAATTATTCAAAATCAGATATATTAGTAACTTATAATTCAATTAAGTATTTAGGATTAATATATCTAATAAATAATAATCAAGAAGGAATAAATAATCTTAATGAAAAATATTTATCTTTACGAAGAAAGGCTGCATCTTTTAAAACGATTAATAAATATACTAATAGTGATTTGTTATTTCTTTATTCCATCATTGAAAAGATAACAAGTGATGAAGAAGAAAAGGAAAAAGATGCATTAAAAACATATATTGGAATTCCATTAATTCAAAATTATTTAGATAAAAAGGAAAAGAAATAAAAATATGATTAAATCATTTATTGAAATAGGTCATACTTTCTCATCAAATATTTATGTAATTGGAAAGATTAATTCTCCTTGTATTATTATTGACCCAGGTAGTGATGAAAAAGAATTAATTGATTATATTTCTTCATATCATAGCAAAGTAGAAGCGATCCTTATTACCCACGGACACTTTGATCACATTAAAGGAATTGAAAAGATTATTAATCATTTTAATTATGAAATACCTATTTATATTTCTAAAGATGATAAAAAACTATTAACAGATAGTTATCTAAATTGTTCTGCTAATCACGGAGAAAATATAAATATTAATATTTCACCAATATTAATTGAATCAGAAGAAATAATTAAGACACAGTCATTTATTTTTAAACCAATATTAACTCCTTATCATACAGCAGGATCAATTTGTTATTTATTTGAAGATGATAATGCTCTTTTTACAGGAGATAGTTTATTTAAAAATAGTATAGGTAGAGAAGATTTACCAACAGCTATTCCAGAAAAGAGAAAATCATCTTTATCTAAGATTATTCATCTTTCACCATATATAATTATTTATCCAGGACATGGAGAAATAACTAGTCTAGAAAACAAAATAAAAAATAATCCTTATTTGCAAGATTTAAAGTAATTTAATTTATATAAGATAAAAGAACTGCTTAGATTCTAATATTCTAAGCTTTTTTTATATTCAAATTATATGTATTTTAATATCTATTTTTTATTCTTTAAAAAACTTTCCTGTGTAGGCAAAAAATATAGTGAAAGGAGATTCTCTATTTATATGAAAATAAAGAATAAAAAATCAGATGTTGTCACTGAAAACAAAGACAACACTATCGCTTATGAAAATTCATCTTTATTAGATGATGCTTGGTTTACTACATCTTTAGATGATAATCCTAAACTTGCTACTTTTATTTTACAAATTATTATTGGTAAAGATGATTTAGTTGTTAAAAAGATATCTTCTCAAAAGAAATTATCTAATATTAAGAATAGATCTGTAATTCTTGATGCTCTTGCTTTTGATTCTAATAATACTCAATATAATATTGAAATTCAAAAGACCCCTACTCCTGATATTAAACTTAGAACTAGATATCATCTTTCTTTACTTGATTCTTATAATCTAAGAAAGAGTAATGATTTTAATAAGTTACCTGAAACATATATTATCTTTATTTGTGACTTTGATTTATTTAATAAAGGTGAACCTATATATTTAGTAGAAAGAAAAGTTAATGATGAGTTTAGATTTGATGATTTAGAACACATTATTTTTGTTAACTGTAAATATGATGATACTAAGACTAATATTGGTAAATTAATACATGATATGAAGAGCAAGATAGGTGAAGAAAAATGCTATAATATTTTTGTAGAGAATGAAGAAGGAGGCGAAGATAAAATGGGTGAACAATGCGAAAGACTTAGACAAGAAGGTGCTGAACGAACTAATCTTGATCATATTGTTACTATGCTTAAAAAAGGATATTCAATTAAAGATATATCAGATATAACTAAAAAATCAAAAGAAGATATTATAGCTATAAAGATTAAAAACAAACTTTAGAGGATACTAAAATGGGTGAACAATGCGAAAGACTTAGGCAAGAAGGAATCGATAAAGTAATTATTAATCTGCTAAGAAAAGGTTTTTCTATTGATGATATATCAGAAGTAACTGAAAGGTCAAAAGACGATATTATAAATATAAAAAACAAAAACAAACTTTAAATTAATAATTTAAAACATAAAAAAAGAGGCTATCTAGATATTTAATTTCTAAATAGCCACTTTTTATATAAGGGGGTTAAAGTTATTACATCATTTTTGGGCCAAAGAAAATTCGAATAGTAGAATGATATAATGCCAAATTAGATAGATATGGTGCTTTAGCCTTGACTGTTAATTTATTAGTGTTTGAATCAAATGATGCCTGACCACCAGAATCGACTTCAGTAATATATGATGACATGATTTCATTTTTATGAGCTAATCCTTCTTGAGTAAGAGAAAAGACAATATCAATTTGATTGTTGTTTGCTGAAGTGAAATCAGTCGTTTTTGCATATCCGACACATGCATTAGAATTTTCAACAAGATTCTTTCTAGAATCATCATTTATTCCATTTACACTTTCTAGTTGGAACCAGTTTGGTGCATTTTCACCATGATTTTCATCATATGCAATAGCAATTAAATCATGAGGGACAAGGTTCATAAAGAAATCAACAACAGCTTTTAATGAGTCAGGTGATTTGAAGTAATATCTTATTCCGTGTTTATTACCTACATTTAAAATTTTACTTTCAATTAATGAAAGAGTACTAGAATGCCTATTAGGATTAGTGTAAATAATATCGTTTGCTGAATCCCAACCATAATCACAGCAAAAGGCAAGATATTCGTTTTTAGCATAAATTTCTAGATAGACATTATCACTTTGTTTATATTTGTAGTATTCTTCTGAAGGATGTTGTAAATATTGTGCTGCAAAACCATCAAATGTCATTTCTTCAGTTCCATAACCAAAGTCATGACTATATTTCATATATAGATGTTCACTGATATATTCAAGTTCAGTTTCTGCACTGTAACCTAGTCTTTCAAAGTCATTTTGATCAAGATTATTTACACTTGAGAAAAAGGCTTGATAATTATTATTTTCATCAAGTGGGAATATATAACGAGATTTAAGTTCAACTTCTTGTTCTTCTAACTCTGAAGAAATTTTAAAATGTAAACTTCCTTTTGGTAAGTTGGTAATGACACCTGTATATGTTAGATATTTTTCGGGAGTATCATCATGAGTATCATCGTAATTTAATTTATATATAGTATCTTTCCCTTCGCTATCAGTTGCAATTAAATCAACACTATCTCCTTTATTTCTAAATCCATCATTTACTTCACATAGAATAATAGATGCTTTTTTAGCATCTGAAGAAGAAGTAAAAGTGAAATTAGGAATAACTGAAGAAGAATTTCCGTTATAACACTCTAATTCAAATTGACAACTAAAATGTGGATTATTTTCCATTGTATAGTTGTTGGACTTGTTTTTCTCTTTGTCATTACTTGAATTACAACTAATAAGACTAATTCCAAGTGGAATTAACAAAAAGTAAGAAAAAACTTTTTTCATACTTTTAATACCTCGCTATAAGTTTTATTAATTATATCTTATCATCTATTAAAAGATAAGTAAATAGAAGTAGTGTAAATTGACTTTCACGATTTTGCCGTTTTATAAGTTTATATATATATAAACTTTAGAAACTTGATTAGAATAAGGTTATTAGTTCTT
>CACYDF010000027.1 GCA_902773085.1 uncultured Erysipelotrichaceae bacterium | reverse complement strand
TAAATATACATAATATAGGGTAAATAGTTCATTAAATCAATATGTGATTTTTAACTAAGTGTTGCATTTGCTTTTAAAATTAACATTTTATTATTAATGACAAAAAAAGATTGTAAAAAACTTATTAATAATCTATAATAATAATATCCTTCTTTTGAAGGTTTTTTTTTACTGAAAATATGAGAGAAAAAATCATACTAGTTTGTAGTGAATGTGAATCAAGAAATTATGCTATAAGCAAGGTAGTTGGTTCTAAAGATCGCTTGATAGTAAAAAAGTATTGTAAAAAGTGTGGTAAACATACAATCCATAAGGAGGGGAAGTAGAGTGAATAAAGTAGCAAGGTATTTTAGAGGAGTAAATGAAGAAGCTCGAAGAATTCGTTGGCCAAGTGGTCAACAACTTTTTAGATATGTACTTATTGTTTTAACAATAACAATTCTTGTTGCCTTATTTTTATATCTATTTGATTTCTTAGCAATTCAAATAAATAGAGCTTTTGAAGGTGCATTCCCTAAGAAAGAAGATGATTCTAAGACTACTGAAGAAGCAGCTTCAATGATTATTAATTATATAGGAGGACTTAAAAAATGACTGATGAATTAGAAAAAGAAGTTAATGATGAAGACGAAGAGGAAGTAAAGGCCTGGTATATAATTAATACTTTTGCTTCTAAAGAAAGACAAGTTAAAGAAGATCTTGAAAAAAGAGCCAAATCAATGGGAATTCAAGATAAGATTTTCCGTATTATTTGTGCAGAACATGAAGTACCAGTTTTAGATGAACACGGTAAACAAAAGATGGTCATTGATAAGAAAACTGGTGAAAAAGTTCCTAAGATGAAAATTGAAAATGATTATCCAAGATATTTATTTGTTGAAATGATTATGACAGATGAAACTTGGTTTATTGTTAGAAATACTCGTGGTGTATCAGGTATTACTGGATCATCAGGTAAAGGTGCAAAACCTTTCCCTGTTCCAAGGGAAGAAATCGAACCTGTTTTAAAGAGAATGAATATTATCGATTCAGATATGTATTCTGATTATAAAGAAGGCGATAGAGTTAAACTTATCACTGGTACATGGGTTGATGCAGAAGGCGAAATTACTTCTGTCAATAAAGAAACTTCAGAAGTCTTAGTTTCAGTTATGTTATTTGGTAGACCTCAATCAATCAAAGCAAAGTTCTTTGAAATTGAAAAAGTTGAAAATCAAAAATAGGTGTATTATTCTTTGTTTGTGATAAAATGTTGTATAGGAGAAAGAAATTATAATGTCAATTATTGCTGCTAATACACTTGCTGTTCTTGCTGGATGGGCAGTTGCTATCATCGTTGGTTCAACTGCTGGTGGAATTATCCTTATTGCAATCATTGTTAATATAATAAGGAATGCATCATCTAGAAAGACTTTATCGTATTCAAATAATAACGCAGTCAATTATAGAGAAAGTATTACTAAGTCATTAAATGATAATCCTTTATTACACAAAAAAGGTGATAATTATTATTACGGAGATTATTTAGTTGCTAGTATCTTTTTAGAAATAAATAAATGTATATTAAAGACTTATTCATATTATAAATATGGAACTAAGATTAAGAGAGCATGTGTGTATATCCGTATTACAGATGATGGAACTTTAGAACAAGGGCGATACTTATGTGTCGTTGCGTATCAAAGTGTAGGTATTTTATAGTTATGATTATTAATATTGCAAGAGAATTAGATAAACTTCAAAATCGTATTACACCAATTTCACCACAAGTTATTGATACATTAAACAATAATCTTAAGGCTCAACTTAAACTTATTGATGAATATGTAACTCCTTTATTTGGAATTGAAAAAGTCGAAAATGGTTTCTTTTATGAAGGTCATAAGCTCTGTTCTGTATATTATGATCCTGCAAAGAAAAGATTAGTTGTTGATATCTTCCTTTTCATCTTTAGAGATGTTGAAAATGCTTTACTTGAAAAATCATTTTCATTTATCTTAAATGATTTAAAAGAAGTTAAACAATGTATTACTCTTATTCAACTTGCCCATAGACAGCTTTATACATTCGTTTATAAAGACGAAGAAGTTCAACAATAATTATTTGTATTAAAAGAATTTTAGTAGGCTAGTATTCAATATACTAGCCTTTTTTATATTTTAGAATAACGTTTTAGTTTTCTAGATAAATAAGGAATTGCTTGTTCGAAGTTTAATCCATATATTACTCCATCAAGGTTTTCCTTGATTGTATACTTAATGGATTTATAAGTAGTCTTCATTGCAAACTTAATTGATTTATTTAAATTATTAGTTTGTAAATATGAACCAACTATAATAGATGCAAATAAATCTCCACTACCGTGATATTTACCTCCTAAGTTTTTATTTTTAAAAATAGTAATTTTTTTATCATATAAATAAGTCATATTATATTTTTCTTCTTTAACACCAGTTAATATTATTTTCTTTTGATTATTAGAAGAAAGAGAAGATAACATTGAACTAATTTCATCTGGAGAATAATTATCTTTAATATTATTATCAGTTAAAAAAGCAAGTTCACTAATATTAGGAATAATGATATCTCCTAGAGATATTAATTCTTTTACTTTCTTAATATGTTCTTTAGTAAAACCAGGATAAAGTACTCCATTATCAGCCATAGCAGGATCAATTACTATTAAAGTATTATTTTCTTTTAGTTTCTTAATTATTGTAGCAGTATTATCAATTTGAGAATCAAGCAAGTATCCAGTATAAATAGCATCAAAGTGATGATTATAATTATCCCACATATTAACAAAGGGAACCATGTAAGAAGTTAAATCACATAGTTCCCATTTTTTAAACTGAGTATGATTAGAAAGAATACAAGAAGGAAGTCCAACGCATTCGACTAAACAAGAAGATATTATAGGTAGGGCAGTAGTAAGTGAACATCTGCCCATAGACGAATAATCTTGAATCGTTAAGACTCTTTTATGAGCCATTAAAAGAAAGTACCTCTAGCTTCTTCTTTTACTTCCTTAGATGCAGTAAATGGAATTCTAGAAGTATAATGATTTTCAGCAGCAACAATTTTATATGTTGGCCAATCAAATATCATCTTATTCCATTTTAAGACTGAATCATTATATAAATCTCTTGCAGCAGTAATTTCTTTTTGTAAGTAGGCATTTTGCTGCATAGCTTCGTTTATTTGATCATGGGCCTTAATATTAGGATAGTTTTCAACGGCGACATTGATTGCACGGTTAATAGTTTCAATATTTTCAGAGATTTGATTTCTGACAGTATCATTTTCAGGATTTACTCCACCTCTATAGGCTGCAATCTTTGTAAGAAGATTAGTATCTAGATTAACTGATTTATCAAGAAGCTTTGCGCAGTTTTTCAATATTTGGACTCTTTGTTCCATATAATTATCTATTTGAGAAGCTGCAGCTTGAATTCTTTGTTGTTGTTGGTCAAGCCTTTCTTTGGCTCCTTTCTTTTTAAACCAAAAGACAATTCCCGGGATAATAAGAAGAACCCAAAGGATTATTTCAAAAACTTTATCACCGGTTGTTTTTGTAACTTCTAACTGTTTTTGAATGACATTAATATCTCTTCCTTGTTCGTTAATTTCAACACTTGTTTCATCTAGTTCGTTGGCCATAATCTACCTCCATAAAAACATAAGTATTTTAACAAATAAATAGATAATATTAAATATGTCTTGATAAATAATTATTTATCAAGAGATGATAAAGTATCTTTTAATCTTGAATCATAGTTAGAAATAAGAAAGAAGACTTTATTCCTAGAGTGGAAATATTTATTATTTTTAATAAATGGTTTTATCTTGTTTTTCTACAAATTCTTGATATGTTTTT
>CACYDF010000026.1 GCA_902773085.1 uncultured Erysipelotrichaceae bacterium | reverse complement strand
TATGGCATATTGGGCAAATATATTTTTCAAAATGAATCAATTTTTTGCAAATAAGTAATCTTATACTTTTCATCAGAATCGTATTGATATAACAAAGCATTAAATATAGTCGTTTGTAGAGTTACATTAGTTCTTTCAAATAATTGATTATTCCGATAAGTACTTCCTGATTTGAAATATTTAACCAATTTTTATCAGATGAAGATAATCTATTAATATATTTTCTATTACTGAATGTGTTTTCTAATCTATTAATAATATCACTTACTGTCTTTTCTTTCATTTTATCATCATCAAATATTAATACCTTAAATGCATTGATAGTCTTTTCCTTATCCGCATTTGATGCTAAATAATAAATATCATAAATATCCTTATATCTTGTAGATAAAAAACCAAACTTCAGAATTGATTTTATTTTTTCAGCCAATATCTGTTCTTTAGAATTTATAAATAATGTAGCTCCATCTATGTCAAAAGATAGATTAAAGCAGTACTCTTCTTGTACTAGTTTTACGTATTTATGAACACCAATATCAATTTTACTTGTTAACGAATTATTATACATATCTTTGACGTTTATATATACTCTTTTCCCTTCATAATCTTGATGCTTTAGTTCTTCAGGTTTGCCAATGATATCAATTTTAATTCCCATGATTCCATTTAGTGATTCAATAAATTTACTAATCCCTTCATCAGTTAAAGGATATCTAATGAAATCAAGATCAATATCAAGAGTTGCTCTACGAGTATTATTAGATATACTTCTCATCACAACCCCACCTTTTATCGTTATGTTATTTGCATACACACTTTTCGATATTAATAATAGAATAATATCTTGACATAACTTTGCATCGATATATTCGCCTTCATATCCTTCTTTTCTTACCGAGTCTGTTAATTCTAATATATTTATATTATCCATCAAAGTACCTCTTCTTGAATTATTTTAAGAATCATATCTTTCTTAGGAAAATTTTTTAAGATATCAATAACTTCTTGAAAATTTATTTCATTGGCATTCTTACGATAGTAATTGATTACTTCCTTATAATAATCATATGAAATATCTGATTTATATCTTATTACTTCAATTAATAACCTTTCTTTTGAATAAATATTAATACTAGTCCCTAAATAGTCAAATGAAGTAATTCCTAAGTTTAAAATACTATTATTCATAAAAAACTGTTTTATAACAGGATTATTATATTTAGTACCATTTTTGTTTGAAGCAATATAATACTTATCAGGAATAACATCACTGATACCATAAAAATAAAATGCGGATTTAAGAGTAAATATAGGATTATTATATTTATTTACAATAATATCAATCTCTTTAACAGACTTTGTTGTTGAATACAAGCCATTATCAATTTTGAATATTTCTTTTTTTTCAATAGCTTTTTTCAATCTATACCAATTATCATATTTCTCTATTATTTCATTATAATCATAAATCATAGATACTCCTTTTGTGCTATAACCCACAAAATATTATTTTTTGTGTGCTTTTACATAAATAATATAAACTATATATTTGCAAAAAGTCAATATAAAATTATTTATATTAGGGTAAAATCACTAATATATAGGCTACACTAAAACTAAGTTATTTTTTTATTATATTCAAACTAATTAATTATATTTAACTACTTTATGTGCAACCCAGACATTGAATCTCATTAATAGATATCCAAAGATAGTTCTTCTAGATATACACCAAAAACCAAATCTTCTATTAACTACCTTAAATTGCTTAGGATTATTTTTCTTTGCCATCTTAATGAAATCTTTATATTGGCTAACAGCTTCTTTAGATCCATTAAAACGAGAATGAATAACTGCAAGCATGCAGTTTAGTGTTAGATGATGAATCATTATTCGATATAATCCTTTATCAGTCTTTTTATATTTAGTAATATCGTATAAGTTAAATATCTTTTCTCCACAATAAATAAAGTCATAATATTTTTTAACAAGGTTCTTTTGAGCCATCGACTGGCCTTCTCTTCCTATTAAGTAACAATATAGTGGAGTATTAATATAAACAAGTTTCTTTACAAAAGGTAAAGGATAATAAACAAAAAGATTATCTTCGTATGATCGATGTTCAGGAAGAACAACTTTAGCTTCTTTTAAGATAGAAGTTTTATAAATTGCTGAATGAAGAGTAATATTATTATGAAGTAAAAATGGTTTTACTTTATCAAAAGTAACAACCTTCTTTTCTTCAATATACCTATTAAACTTAATTGTTAGTCCTTTATTTTCTCTTCCTTGATAATAAACATAATTAGCAAGGATTAAATCAGGTTCATCATTATTTTTGATAAATGAAAGAATTTCTTTTAAAGATTTTTCATCAACCCAGTCATCTGAATCAAGAACTTTAAAATATTTTCCTTTTGCTAGAGAAAGGCCATTATTTATTCCACCACCATGACCTTTATTCTCTTGGTGAACAGCTTTAAATATATTAGGATATTTCTTTTCGTATTCTTGAGCAATTTTTAAAGTGTTGTCTTTACTTCCATCATCAATAATAAGTACTTCTATTTCATCTCCACCACAAATAAGCGAGTCAAGGGCATAGTGAAGATATTCTTGAGAATTATATGATGGAACTACAAAACTAATCAACTTCATTTTAACTACTCTAAATTTTCAATTGCCCACTTTATAATATTATCTCTTTCTTGCTCAACTTCGCTAGCATTAATTCCATAACCAGACATAACTTGAGCATTTGAACAAACGTTTCTAAGCTCTCTTGCAGAAAAACCAATTCCACCACCCTGATTAGTACAGAAAGGTACTATCTTCTTATCTTTGAAATCATAGTGATCAATAAATGTGAAAAATGGCATTGGAAGAGTATTCCACCATAGAGGATAAACAAAAAAGATAACATCATAATTAGATATATCATCTAAAAAAGAAAGAAGTTCAGGTCTAGCTGCATCTTGATATTCTTTTTTAGTTTCAATCAAAAGTTCATTATCATCTTTCGAATAATCTTTTTTAGGAACTATTCTAAAAAGATCTCCGCCTACTCCATCAGAGATAAAAGAAGCTACTTTACTAGTAGAACCATTATCGCTAAGAGAAAAATATACTATTAAAGGTTTTTTCATAATCGTCTCCTACCTTTTTATTTTACTTTAAATGAATATTTAATTCAAATATCATTATTAACTTTATCTTTATAATATTTTTTAATTGCATCATATGTTTCATCTGATAAATCATGTTCAAGTTTACATGCATCAGCAGCAGCAACTTTTCTATCAACTCCTATATGAATAAAGACTTTAGTAAGAAGTTGGTGTCTTTCATAGACCTTTTCTGCAATCTTTCTTCCTTCATCAGTTAAAGATATATTCTGACTTGAATCAATTAAAACATAGCCTTCATCAATTAATTTTTTTAAAGCGATTGAAATACTTGCTCTAGAGAAATTAAAAGATTTTGCAAGTTGGATTGCTTTGATTTTATCGCTATATTGTTCAAGCATAAGTATTCTTTCTAAATAATCTTGTTTTGATTCATTACTTTTCATCTTTTTTATTTTAATATATTTTATCAATTTAAATTAATCTATTTTATCTATGCTAAAATAAAAAAGGAGATTAATATGAAAGTTGAATTAAAAATTGATGGAATGAAATGCGGAATGTGTGAAGCAAAAGTAAATAAAATTATCCGTGATACTCTTCCTAGTGCTAAAAAAATTAAATCCAGTAGTAAGAAAAATATTTCATCTTTTATTGCCGAAGATGAATCTAATATAGATAAAGTTGTTGAAAATATATCTTTAGAAGGATATAAAGTTTTAGAAGTATTAAAAAAATAGTTTTTTTACACTACTTATTGACTTTCACGATTTTTGACAAGCGATTTTTATAAATTATAGTTTTTTATCAAAAAACTAATAAAAATAGCCACTTTTTGAGAT
>CACYDF010000025.1 GCA_902773085.1 uncultured Erysipelotrichaceae bacterium | reverse complement strand
TTACAATTAGCCGATATATATATTATTAAAAATATATTTATTTTTCAAATATTTTTTTGTTAAAATGATAAATAGCAAATAAGTTTTCAACTTAAAGGAGTTAGATGACAAATAAAGAAAGACAAGAAAATGCAAAAAGTACCTTTGTAGAAGCTTTTTGGTCTATTGCAAAAAATAAAGGTATTGCAAAAGTAAAAGTTGAAGATATCGTGAAAAAGTCTGGATATAATAGAACAACCTTTTACCGTTATTTTAAAGATATAAATGACTTAATTGAAAATGCCCAAGTTTCATTACTAGATTTAGTAACTAATATTTTCCATGATGAAATATATTTACATAACTATGATAATATGGTCGAACATTTTCATATCTTTGATAAAAAAGCCGCTTTTCATTATTTCTTAGTATCTCAATATAAAACTTATTTTGAGTTTTCAATGAAATTAAAAAAGATAATCTATGATGCTGCAAAAGGTTACGAACCATTTTGGTCCTTAGATCCACTTAATAAACAATTAATAATTGAAACTGCAATAGGTGTAATAAGAAGTATATATGTCTTTTATTTAACTCATAAAGATAAGAAAAATTTCAAGGAAATATATTCTCAAGCAAAAGAATATCTCCTTTTTGGAATCAACAAATACGTTCATCCAGATAAAAACTAATATAAATCAGTAGATAAATATCTTTCTCCTGAATCAGGAAAAACAGTGACTATGTTTTTGCTTTTTTCTTTTTTAGCAATAGAAATAGCTGCAGTTAGAATTGCACCAGAAGATATTCCAACTAAAAATCCTTCTTCTTTCCCCATTAAACGAGAATATTTATATGCGTCTTCATCTTTAACTGTAATTATTTTATCTATTACATCTCTATTTAATGTCTTTGGAATAAAATTAGCACCTATTCCTTGAATTTTATGTTTTCCACTAATTCCTTTTGATAGTAATGGAGAAGAAAAAGGTTCTACTCCAATAATCTTAGTACTTGGTGAAACTTCTTTTAAATATTTCCCAACACCTGAGATTGTTCCACCAGTTCCAATACCAGAAATAAAATAATCTATTTTTTTAATATCAGAAACTATCTCTCTTGCAGTGGTTTTATAATGAACTAGAGGATTATTCATATTTTCAAATTGGTAAGGAATAAAAGAGTTTTTTATTTCTTTTGATAAATCTATAGCTTTATCTACTGCTCCTTTCATTCCTAATAAAGGATCAGTTAAAACTACTTTTCCTCCATATGCTTTAATAAGTTTCTGCCTTTCTATAGACATTGAACTTGGCATTGTTGCAATAAAAGGTAATTTGTATGTTGCACAAACAAGAGCAAGTCCGATACCAGTATTTCCACTTGTTGGTTCAATAATTGTAGTCTTAGAATTAATTCTTCCTTTCTTTAATTCTTTTTCAATCATATTCAAAGCTATTCTATCTTTTATTGATCCCCCTGGATTATATGCTTCAAGTTTTGCATATATCTTTGATTGCAACTTAAAAAGAGATTCTATTTTAGTTAATTCTAAAATAGGAGTATTACCAATTAATTTTTTAATATCTCTATAAATCATTAAACTTCCTTACGTGAATTAATAAAAAACCCGCCTAAGAAGAAAGTAACTATATAACCAGTCAAAGTTAGTAAATTAGGAACAAGAAGTTCATCATCCGTGTTTTTATTAGTTAAATTAACAACTACATTATCAATCCAATATCTACTTACTATCTGGTCACTACTCTTAAGCAAATAATCAATTAATGTAAATAATAAAGCAGCTAAACCAGAAATCAGAACACATATTGCAATACTAGGACCAATTCTTCTTAGTGAATAAGCAATAAAGAAATATAAAGCATGATATGCAATAACAGCAAGAATTTGTCCAAGATAAATATAAAATGCGTATTCTTCAATTATTTCTTTACTATCAAAAAACATCGAACCAATAATAAGAGCAAAAATAAAATTAGAAACAGCAATAATAAAACATGCAACAAGGGAAACTAAATATTTTGAAATAAATACACTTTTCCTAGAATATCCTTTTGAAAAAATATTCTTAATTGTTGAATGTGCAAAGTCTTCAGTTGCATTTAAACTAATTAAAATACCAGAAATTAAAGAGAAAGAAATAGTTAATGATGATTTTGCAAAAGCATATGGAGTCATTGTTGTTTCTTCAACAAGAAAACCAGTAGCCACAAAAGTTAAAACAGTTGGAAGCAGTTTTTGGATTGCACCTGTTATAGCAACTAAAACTAAAGATATACTTAAAAGAACATACAAATATTTTGATTTGAAAATTTTTCTAAATTCAAACTTGATTAATTTACCCATACTAACCACCTATTTTTTCGATAAAGTAATCTTCAAATCCAGCCTTAGAAATTGACATTTCATATACTTCAATACCAGATTTAATCAAAAGAGAATTGATTTCAGGACCCTTTTCAACATTTCCTAAATGTAAATAACCGCCTTCTATTTTATATGAACCTAATAAAGAAGCTTTTTTAAGTAATGTCAAAGTCTTATCAACATCAGATACTTTTATTTTTAGAGTTTTATTAAAAGTTTGCATTAACTTATCTGCTTCTAATTCTTCAACTAGAACTCCATTATTGATAATTCCAAAAACATTTGCAATTTTAGCAAGCTCATCAAGTAAGTGAGATGAAATTAAAAAAGTAACTCCTTTTTGAGTATTAAGATTTAATATTAAATCTCTTACTTCTTTTATCCCAGCAGGATCAAGACCATTAACTGGTTCATCTAAAATAAGAACTTCTGGATTACCAAGAAGAGCAAGGGCAATACCAAGTCTTTGTTTCATACCTAAAGAAAATTGACCAACCTTCTTACTTTTCATTACATCTTTTAAACCAACAAAATCTAAAATAGATTCTATTTCTTCTTCTTTTGAGTTATATAAAATAGAAAACCTCTTTAAATTCTCATATGCTGTTGCATTAGAATAAAAAGAAGGTGTCTCAATTAAAGAACCTATTTTTTTCCTTTGTGTATTTAAATCATTTGAGCCAAATAAAGATATAGTTCCACTATTTGGATATGCAAGTCCTAAAATTAGTCTCATGGCTGTGGTTTTACCAGCCCCATTTTTACCAATAAAGCCATAAATATCACCTTTTTTTATATGAAGGGAGACTTTATCAACAGCTATTTTAGAACCAAATTTTTTAGTTAACTGATTTGTTTCAATAATATAATCCATACAACTATTTAATTATACTACATTAAAAAAAGTTTATCAATTAGTATCGACTAAATCCAAATCAAGGAATTGAATAATTCCCATCTTGTGTATTTACAAAAGATGGGAATTATAATCTTTATTTTAATGTATCAAAGTGAAAAAAATAAAGAGACAAAAATATTAAATATTTACAACTAATGGGATATATTCACTTTATAATAAGTTTATAAAAGAAAATAAACTAATCATGTATCCAAGAAGAATCTAAAATACCAATTGGTTGCATATTATAATTATCACCACCAAAATACATAAATGTCATAGCTTTTTCAGAAGACATTCCATCTTTATTATTATTAAAAACACTGCAACCATCTTCACCATGTACATAAACTGCAGGACCAGTGTATCCTTCAGCATATCTACTTGGATAAAGTAATCTAGTAACTGTGTCAGCCTCTCCAAGTGAATAAGTAGATGCATCCTGATCATAATAAAATAAAAAGACCTGATTTGCAGTTCCATAATTATTTTTAACTTTGATAACTGGTTCATTATTTGGTGAAATATAATATGCAAAATCAGTATATCCATCTCTTCCATCAGAAGTATAACCTATTCCAAAGAATAAAGATGGATTTGGTGTACCACTAGATAATTTAGAATTACTATATTTGTTACCAGCTGGAATTGTAAACAATTTGAAAAGATTGTTTTTTCTTTTTTCATTTGTCTGAAATAATTCAGCAGTTTTTGAAGCAGTATCTAATACAGTTGCTTGAGAAAGATCAAGTTGATAATTGTTATAAGAAGATAATTTCATTGTATTGCTAGCATTACTAGTGTAAAAAATAGTTCCAAATACTGATGATTCATCCGTAATGGCTGTCTCTGATACCAAAGAAAAGATTTCATCTCCTTTTTCAAAATTGCCAATAAGAGTACTCTTCCCCGTTCTTATACCAACAACAGCATTTGTATTTAAATCTTTAACAAACACTTCAGGATCACCAGTACGACCAGGAATGTTATCATATTTTCTATATGCTTTACCAATATATATTCCTCTTATGAAATAACTTGAAGTATCTTTTACATCTTCTTCTTCGCCAGTTTTTTCATTAACGACTTTTTTTGTGTTAAACTTAGTAACATCAACTTCAGAAACTTCTTTTGTTCTAGTAGGATTATTCAAAGTTAAAGAAGCAGAATATTTCTTTGTTTCTTCAACAATATCAAAGAAAAAAGTAATTTTTGATTTATCTGAATTAAGCGTTGCTCTAGTATAGTGTTGATCATAATTAACTAAATTCCATTCTGCTGAAACAGAACCATCTTCTTTGTGAATTCTATATTCTATTGTTTGATTCTTGAAATTAGCAATATTAAAATCAGTACATGCTTCTTCACCTTCTTCAGTTCTTATTCTAAGTTCTAAACGATAAACATTGATTGTGCATTTTGCTACTTTACCATTATTTGATTTTGCAACAATCTCAGCTTTACCAGCTGACATAGCTTTTACTTTACCATTTGAATTAACTGTTGCAACATCTGAATTTGAACTAGACCAAGTAATATCTTTATTACTTGCATTTCTTGGCGCTATTGTTGCTTTCAAAGTAAATTCTTCACCAACACCAATACTCTTTGATGCTTGACTAAGAGTGACACCAGTAACTGCAACATTAGTAGATTCAAGTTTAGCAACTTCAGTTTTATTATTGTTTTCTCCATCTCCTTGCAAACCTTCGCAACTAACAAAAAGCATACTAGCTAGTATCGGCAAAAATAAAATCTTCTTCATTTTCTCTCCTTTAAACATTTTTATTATACATTAAATTAAATAATTTAATTTAATCAAATCTAATAATTAAATGTATCATTTTACAATAGTGTCGGCTTAATTCAAATCAAGAAATTGAATAATTTGTTTTTCAACTTCCTTATTAACTGGATAAAGTGAATCTCTATCTTTTAACTTTAACATATATTCTTTCATCTTCTTTTCATCATTTTCTTTCTTTAACTTTAAATATTCACTTACTAGTTCTTTATATTTATTTTGACCATCAATAGTAATAAAAGAATTATGCAGACCTTTTTCAGTAAGTTCTACTTTGCAGTTATCTTGAGGATGTTTTAAATAATAAGAAGCTAAAGAATGTTTAAAGAAAACTAATTGATCATCTTTTGATTGAATAAATAATATTTGTGTTTCTTTGTTTTTCTTTGGCCCTCTAGTTGCTTTAATTCGATATAAAAAAGGAACTATCATATAGTAAGCAAAATTATAACCAATATAAATAAATCTATATAAATGTTTATTAATAACTTTAAATAAATCTCTTCCTGATATTCTAGGACTTATTGGTCCACTTCTTGCAATAACTTTTTTTATTTGAGGATAATTCTTTATTGCTCCAGTAATTGAATAAGCACCCCAAGAATGTCCATATAAAATAAGAGGTAAGTCTTTATTTACATTTTTATGTATTACATCATTAATAACATTTTCACAAACATATATTCCATGAGCAAGATATTCTTGCTTTTTCCCTTCGCTTATTCCGCATCCATATTGATCATAGGCAAGAACTTTATATCCACTATCAGTTAAAAAATTAATATCTTTTAGATATTGAATATGAGTACCAAAAAGCCCATGACTTAATATAATAAAGCCTTTATATTTAATTCCTTCTTTATAATAAATAAATCCATTAATCTTTTTATTATAATAAAAAGTAGAATAATCTTCTCTTTTTAATAAAGGATAATCTTCATATCTAATATAAGCAGGATTATCAGGATCCATACCATGAATTAGAAATACTTCTTTATTCATTTTAAAGACCATTAATAAACAAACAAGTACATATAATAAAAATAAGATTAGAAGAATTAATAAAATAAGGAGAATAATCATACTTATATATTTTATTATGTTTTCTGTTTTTCTATCACAATTAATGAATATATGATAAAATAAGTCTTGTCGATTAGGAGGAAAATACTATGGCAAAAAAAGCAGTAGTTAATGCCGATTTATGCATTGGTTGTGGAGCTTGCGTTGCAACTTGTCCAGATGCATTCGTATTAAATGACGAAGGCAAAGCAGAAGTTACTGGCCCAGCAGATGATGGCGCAGTTGAAGAAGCAATTGCTTCATGCCCAGCTGGCGCAATTGAAGCTTAGTAAAATAAAGGGGCTGTTAGCTAACAGCCTCTTTTAATCTTTTGATAGTTAGTTATTACAATGAAGAAGAAGAAATATTTTTATATAACAACACCTATTTATTATGCCTCAGGTGATATTCATATCGGCCATACATATTGCTGCACTGTAGCTGATTCCATTGCAAGATATAAAAGACTTGCTGGCTTTGATGTTAGATTTATGACTGGTAGTGATGA
>CACYDF010000024.1 GCA_902773085.1 uncultured Erysipelotrichaceae bacterium | reverse complement strand
TTTTTCAAATTGACTGTTTAACACCAAGTATTGTGGCTCATTTAAGCCAATATTTCTAAATTTTTCAAATTTAACTACTCGTTTCATAATATTATTCCTCCTTTATTCTGTAAATATTTATGATTTCCTTATAGGGATTTATTTTTTCTTTTTCTTCTTCAGTTAATTTTGTTTTCTTTAAAAGAGAACAAATATCCATTAAATAGTGAATCACTATATCAAAGGAATTAGTTTCTACACTTTTTTCAATAAACTGCGTTTTTTCACTTTTAGGATTATTGGATATATATTCTTTAACTGATTTTATTAAACCATTTACTTCTGAAACATCAGTTTCAGTAACAGTTGTCATATTAGTTAAAATATAATTAATAACATTTCTTTTGCCAATTAGTTCGTTTTTTTCAATATAATCAAAAAGCTTTAGTACAGAACTATTTACTTCTTTTCTGTTTTTGGCATCATAAGAATCAATAAACTTATATAATGTAGTCCTAGACAATTGAAGATAATCAGCTAATTCGGTGATTTTAATTTCTAAATCTTTTAATCTTTTTTTAATCATATTTTCCTTTCGACAATATAATTATAGGAAAATGAACATAATTTGTCAAGTAAATTTACATTTTTTGCATAAATTAATGATTATTCAAAGTTTTTTTGACATTTTTTGTATATTATTTGATAATACTAAGCAATATATAAGCTAATTATTTATTAAAACAAAAAGGGTTAATCTCCTAACAAACAGCATTATGTAAAAATGGTATAATATCTTTCGAGTAAAAACTCATTAAAAGGGAAGGTTATTAATGGATTTTTCATCATATGTTGAAAATATAAAATCTAAATTTAAAAAAGAACAATTAAAGACATTTGATTTTATTGTTTGTTTTGATAAATTAAATTTAGCTTCCTTAGGTTCTAATGATATAGAAGGATATCAAGTATTTACTCCTGAACATATAGTTAAACAAATGGTAGAAGCAATAGGAGAAGATGTTTTAGATTTTAATAAAACTATATTAGAACCTACATCAGGTGATGGTGCTTTTACTACATATATCTTAAGAAAAAGATTAGATACTATAAAAAATGATTTTGAAGCAGAATCACTTAAAGCTTTATCAACTATTTATTCAATAGAAATGGATAAAGAACTAATTATAAAACAAAGAAATAATATTTTTACTTTAATAAAATTATATGTAAAAGAAAATAAGATTGAAGTAGATGAATCATATTTTGATATGGTCAAATGTATAATCACTACTAATTTCTTATGGGCTATGTTTAATACAGATAATAAAGAAGGTCCTTTATTTGGAATATCAGTTGCATATAAAATGCCTAATGCTGAAAAAGGTGATTTAAAATTATTAGATTTTCCTGTATGGAATATTACAAAAGAAAATGTTACTTATCATGAGGAAGGGGTGGAAGTATGATTGACGAAAAAAATAATGAAGCTCTTAGTGCACGAGAAAAATATCAGAGTAAAGTAGAAAAAGCACAAGACTATATTGAAAGATTTGATATTTTAGAAACAATAACTAATGTTGGTAATGATGAAGTATTTACACCAAGAAATACAGTAGATATGATTCTAGATTCTTTACCAGAAGAAGTTTGGCATAATCCAAATTATAAATGGTTAAATCCAGCAACTAAAACAGGAATATTTGAAAGAGAAATCGCATTAAGGCTAGATAAAGGCTTAGAAGAAATAATTCCAGATAAAGAATTTAGGAGAAAACATATTCTTACACAAATGATATTTGCAATAGGACAGACTAAATTCACAGCTAATGTTGCAAGAAGAACTTTATATTATTGTTCTCAAGCAAATAAAAAATGTGATGGTATAAAAGCAAAAGATGGTCATTATGTAAATGGATATGCAATTGGAAATGGCTCTTGGTTTCAAGATGAAGAAGGAAATATTAAGACACCTAGGCTTGAACATAAATTTGAAGATTCAAGGGGAAGGTCAATACCAAAAGACTGCCCTGAAGAAGAAAAAAAGAAATATAGTTGTAAGTATTGTGGAATAAGAGCAGACTCTAAATATAATGATCCAAACCAAAGGGAAAAATATGCGTATGAATTCTTACATGTTGAAGAGCAAAATTTACTTTGGTATTTACAAGACTTATTTTTTGAAGGAGATAAAAGTATGAAATTTGACATTATTATTGGTAATCCACCATATCAACTAACAGATGGTGGGGGAATGAATGGTATAAGTGCAAAACCAATATATCATTTATTTGTAGATCAAGCGATAGCATTAAATCCTAAGTTTTTGTGTATGATTATACCTTCAAGATGGATGACAGGTGGAAAAGGATTGGACTATTTTAGAGAGAAGTGTTTAAAAGATACTAGATTTTCTATGGTTCATGATTTTGAGAATGATAAGGAAATATTTCCATCTGCGGATATTGGAGGCGGAGTGATGTATTTTCTATGGCAAAGAAATCATAATGATATGCTGGATTACTTTGTTCATAAAGAAGGTAAAATTGTTCATGATAAACGTTATTTAAGTACAGGTGAAAGTATTATAATTCGTGACACGTTTGCTTCCAGAATAGTAAGTAAAATTGATCATAAAAATTCTTTTTCATCCATAGTTTCTTCACGTAAACCGTTTGACTTTGGTGCGGATATTTTTAAAACTAGTCCTGAATTCTTTTCTGAAAGAAAAGATGAAAAACACTCAATTAAATTCTATGGTTGGGATGGAGTCCCTACAGTTAAATATATTGAAAATGATAAAATAAAAAACAAGAAACTGTCTGGAGCTTTTAAGGTTTTTATTTCAAAAACAGGAGACCCTTATTTTAGAATGGGGAGAACAAACAAACAAATATTACGTATGCCTTTTATTGGTTTACAGGATACAGCATGTAGTGAAACATATTTGTGTATAGGAGAATATGACTCAGACAGTATTCCAAAAGCAATAATAAAATACATTTCAACGAAGTTTTTTAGATTTCTTGTTCTTCAGAAAAAGAAAACGCAAAATGTTTCAAAAGATGTTTTTGAGTTTGTTCCTTTGTTAGACTTTTCAAATAATTCTGTTATTAATTGGGAAAAATCCATTTCATGTATTAACAATCAATTGTATTCAATATATGGATTATCAGAAGAAGAACAAAATTATATTGAAGATTTGATTGATGATTTTAAAAATGGAGCATAATAGCAATGAGTGATGCAAGAATACGAAAAGGTAGCCAACTTAATATCTCTGATTCAATTACTTTTGACGGAAGTTTAAAAACATTCAATTTGGATGATATAAATAACACAGATCAAAAATTTATAGTTTTATATATGTATATTCTTCCTGATTACCGTGATCACGGAATTAAGGTAGGTATGACTACTTGCAAGATGGGAGAAGTGTTTTGGAAAGCAATAGAAGATAGAATAA
>CACYDF010000023.1 GCA_902773085.1 uncultured Erysipelotrichaceae bacterium | reverse complement strand
TTTGATATCCTCCTTCTTTTGTTTTTATTAGTCGTCGAAACCTAATAAATTATAACAAAAGAAGGAGTTCTTTTATATATTACTTTTCCTCACCGCTAAAGCTCTTTTGAACCCCCAGTATAACTGGGGGTTTTCTCTAAATAACAAAGCGACAAGTGTTTTTCACTTGCCGCTTTAACATATAATATTCAACCATATTAACATCTTATGCTATTTATATTTTTGCAATTTACATATTTCCGAGACTTTTTCATCTTTATTTATATATGAATAATCTCCACATTTTTAACTACTGTTTTTATTCTATCTTTAATCTGATTCATTTCATCATTTAAAATGTTTTCAAATAATGGCATTTCTTTTCCTAAAGATTTATATTTGCTTTCTGCTAGCCTATGTATCTTAAATAATTCAACATTTTTAATTCTTCTGTTTTTTAAAATCTCTAATATTCTATTTAAATTTTCTTCTGTAAAAGTATAATTTCGTACACAAGGTATTCTTATAGTTATATTATCAGTATGTTTCAATACTCTATCTAAATTTTGTATAAACAAATTTACATCTGAATTAATTAAGCTTTGTTTAGTTGGATCAACAATTTTCATATCTACATAATAAAAATCTACATATTTTAATGCAATATCAATTAATTTTGTCGGAACATTTAAAGCTGTTTCAATACATATATTATATTTATTTTCCTTAAGTTTCTTTAATAATGGTTCTAAATTTTCAAATTGCCATAAGCATTCTCCTCCTGAAAATGTTATGCCTCCTTCTTTATCAAAAAAAGTTTTATCCTTTATTAATTCACAATACAGCTCATCAAGTTCCCATTCTTTTCCTTTTAATTCATCCGGATATTTTTCTTCTATACTAAATGAAATATTTTCAGGATTACTACACCACGGACACTTTAGCTTACACCCTTTAAAAAACACTGTTGTTCTTATTCCAGGGCCATCGTGTAAACAAAATCTTTGAATTTGGCTAATTTTTACCTTCATTTTTTAAAGCCCTTTCAATTAGATAATCTTTATAATTATCAGGCAAATCGTTAAAATAAGCACTAAATCCCCATACTCTTACAACAAGTTTTTTGTATTTTTCCGGATTCTTTTTGGCGGCAATTAATTGTTCACTGCTTACAACATTCATTTGAAGTTCAAAGAATCCTCTTTTGATACTAAACATAATAAAATCTGTAAACTTTTCGAAATTGTCTTCAATAAAATTAGGTGTTACAAAAAAATCAATTACATTTCCATTATATCTATTTTCCCCATAGTCCAATTCAGAAGCAAAACTAACTAATTCAGTATATCCATTTGATTTATCAGAAGAAATATGTACAGCAAACGGTTCGTTATTTTTTCTTCCATCAAATGCTGCTTCAATATTTCGTGATAATGAAATATAACTAGGTGCACTAAGTCCAAATTTATATTGACCGCCTAAAGGATTTTTCTTTCCTTTAAAGAATTCTGTTACTTTTCTTATTACTTGATTAGTTAAATCTATTATTTCTTTATCATCAAAACCAAATCTTTTATTTGAATTCTTAAGTTTTTTTAATAATTTCTCGTATCCTTCATAATTTTTCTTTCTTATAGTATTAAGCTCTTCTAATGAATATTCTTTCTTATCAAATACAAAACTTTTTATATTTAATAATGAATTAACTAAATTAGGCAACCCTACTCCTGTTAATCCATAATTATTATAGATTGCTCCTCCTTCAGAAATGTCTTTTTCATTTTTTATGCAATCCTTCATAAACATAGATAATAATGGATCATACCCATATTTTAGTTTATCCAAGTATGTTCTATAGTTATTTAGATATTCTTTCAAATAACTGTAATAGCAATTTATAAATTTATTAAAACTCTTTAAATTAACAAGTGTTTCTTTATTTAACATTTGAATAAGTGGCTCAACAAAAGAAATTGAGCCCATGTTGCATTGGTCAAAAGATTTTCCTACTATATATGGTTCCCAACAAGCAGCTGTTCCATAATTATAGGCTTCTTCTTTTTTTATACCATCATCAATTAATTTGGGAATTATAACGTCATCATTTGCAAATAAAGGACAACCTATTCCGGTAGAAACACACTTTAAAGATTTGGAAATCAACTCTCTTGGGGTCTTCTCACTTACCCTTAATAATAATTTAGGATCAGGTTCTTTTAGTTGTTCTACAACATTTATAAAAATATATGTTAAATCATTGTAGAAATATTCTCCTTCTGGAGTATTTCCTCCTAAAATGATTATTTGCCCAGTATCTCCTGCCAAAGAATTACTTTTAAAATAATAATCTTTATGCAAAACAGTTAAAAAATCTTTAATTAAATTTTCAACTTTGTTCTTGTTAATTTTTTTACTTTTTATATCGTTTTTATAATAGTCATTTAACAAATAGTCTAATCTTCCTATTCCATTTAGATAGTGATTAGTCTGCCATAATAGCTGGTTAATAAATAATATTCTCTGTAAAGCATCATAGAATGAATTAGCCGCCCTATTCTTTAAACCTCGTAGGGACTCTTTTATTTCTTTATTGTTTGTATATTCTACTTCTCTATCAATTAATATATTTATTCCCTTAGTTAAGTCCTTTAATTTTTTGTATAATTTGCTATCATAGTTCATTTTATCTATTAATTCTTCATAATCATTGATAGAATTATTTAGAATAAACTCATAGTCTAACATTAGATTTCCTATGATTAATCCATCATAAAAAAATGTCTTATTTATATCGATACTATAAAAAAATTTTTTCGATTTATTTTTTAATTCTACGTTTGAAAATAATTTAGCATATGATTTATATACTCTACAAGCCGAATAAGCTGATAGAAAATTTGATTTATTATTTTTTTGTATCTTTTTTGAATAGCTTAATCTATACTTATATGTCTTTCCTACCACTTTACCAATTATTTTTTTTATTGTTTTCTTTATACCCATATTAAGCAGGTTCCTTTTTTATCTTTTTAATTATTTTATCAATATAACCATAAAGATATTTATCTTTTATAATTAATAAATACTCTCCATATATTAAAGCACCTATACAAATTTGAAATAATGTTGTAATCATTGTTGGTTGAGATATTTTTCCAATAATCAATAATGGAAATAACATTATAATAGCACCAATAATATATTTAACTGAGCCATTTATTATTATTTTAAGGTTTATATCTTTTCTTATATCATATGCTTGAATAAATATAATTAACGTTTCTGCAACAACCGAAGAACATATTGCTCCAATCGCATTAAACTTTGGAATCAATAACAGATTCAATCCAAAGTTAACTCCAGCAGCTATTACAACTGATTTAGTAAATAAATTTTGCTTTTTGGCGGGTATTAAATACTGTATTCCAGAGACATTATTTAATCCTATAGATATAATTAACACAGCTCCAATCATTAATATTGGAATACTTGGTAAAAACTCTTCTCCTAAAAACCATGGAACTAAAGTTTTAGAAATACCAATAATTCCAATCATAATTGGAAATCCTATCATCCAAACAAAATGATATGATTTTGACAAATAGTTATTAACTTCTTTTTCTTCTCCTTTAGATATAATGCTGGCTATTCTAGGAGCAACAACTGCACCTAATGCAGTTACTATAACTAACGCTGTTTTAATTATTTTTTGAGATTGTTCATAATAACCGACTGTTGCCATATCCTTACTTAATATTCCTAGCATCGTTTTATCTAATAATGTATATACTTGAACTGCAATTTGAGGAATAAATAGTAATATCGTAGGTTTAAGGTGTTTAAAAATATTTAATGATTTAATTTTTTGTTTTGTTATATATTTAGGTAAATAGAACCATAGCGAAAGGTTTCCTAATAAAGTTGATAATACATAAATAATAAAATATTTATATAAATCATCTATTGTTTTGATAAAAACAAACACCGCTACAACACTCACAATTTTTATTATAGTGTTCCTGATAACAGTTTTTTTAAATTCCTCTAGACCTTGAAAAAACCAACTTATGTCAATCATATTTGCAATTATTTCAATTATTAATATCTGATAATAAAGACTATATTCATTACGAGTACAAAATATAAAGCAGAAAACAATTAATGCAATAAACATAGTTATACATTTCATAATAAGAATTTCATATAGCACTTTGCTTCTCTTATTTCTGTTATCTTGGACATACGCAATCTCTCTTTGTCCATACATAGTAACCCCAAGAGAACCAATTAAAATAAAATAATTTACTATTGATAATGTATATCCATAAATTCCTATATTCTCTGCGCCTAGAGTTCTTGATAAATATGGTGTTGTTATTAATGGTGTTATTATTGTTAATATTTGATACAAGACATTATATATGTAATTTTTCTTTACACTTTGTTTTGCCACTTAAATAGTCCTCTCATTCTTATTAGTAATTAACTTTCATTTTTTTATAATAGGCTTTTTTTCCCAACTAAAATCTTTACCTGGTTTAACCGTTTTTCCAAGTATGTTATGTGTTCCGTCATAATAAGCTGCTTTTAATATTTTTATATTGGAAAATTTTCTTTTTAAAATTGCTTTAATCATTAGTTCATAGTGGTTAAAAATGGGCCTTAATTTTTTTACGAATATATTTTCACCATATTCTCTATCAAACCAGTACTGATTCCTATAGCCATAATAGTCCTTCCATCCCATAAGCCTATCTTTGCTTGGAATTATTTGTTTATGTAATATAGCATCTTTCACAAAACCGATTTTAGTTTTTTGATTAATTCGATAAGCAAATTCTGAATCATCAAAAATAATAAAAAAATCCTTTTTGGGCAATCCTACTTCTTTAATTAAGCTTTTTTCTATTATTGGACCTTCAAAAGACATATCAACAACATCAATAATTGGTTCTTTTATTTCTTGTGGATTTACTTTAGTTTTTCTTTTTGAGATGTTATATTTAAATGGATTATTCATATTTAGTGAAATTGTTGCCCAGTCGTTGTAGTTATCGTCACTTCTATTAGGAATACAGATTCGTCTATTTTCCATAGACTTTACCAGTTTTTCAAGACAATCCTTTTCTGGAAGAACATCATCATCCATAGCCCAAATATAATCACAGTCTATATCAAGTGATAGTTTTAATCCCCTATAAAAACCTCCCGAGCCTCCGCTGTTTTCAGAATTCTTATAATAATAGATTTGCATTTTACTAATATTTTTACTCATTAATTTTTCTTCTTCAATTATTTCTATATAGTTATTCTTTCGTAACGCTTCAGCTGTTCCATCGTTACTATTATTATCAAAAATAAGGACACTTGCAATTGGATAAGACTGACATTGTATACTTTTTAGTAATTTTAGTAAATATTCCTTCCTATTAAATGTTACAATTAATATATGTACTTTTTTCATTAACAAACCTTTTCTTTCATAAGTATTTTAGTATAACTATAATATTTGAATTTTATATTAGAAACTGTTAAATAAGTCATCAAGTTTTTTTATTGATTTACTAATACAAAATTTTTTTGAATAATTTAAATAAAAACTTGATATTTTTTTTCTCTCTTTTGGAGTAAGATTATATAAATTAATAATTTTTTCTTTCATGTCGGTTTGATTTTTAAAAATTAAATCTTGATCATTATTTACAACTTCAGGAAGTCCACCTTTATTTGCTACAAACGGAATACATCCTCTACTCATAGCTTCTGCTACTGATATTCCAAATCCTTCTTCACATATTGAGGGATATATAAAAAATTCATTTTCATCCAAATATTTAATAATATTTCTTTGTCTTCCGTAAAATGTTATATTAGAATCAATTCCTAAGTTTTCCGATTTCTTTATTAATGAATCTTTATGATTTCCATCCCCAACAATATCTAAGCTAAATTTGATTTTATCTTTGCATTCTGCAAGAGCATCAAAAAAGAAATCCAAACCTTTTAAATATTCAAGTCGTCCAACATAAATAAATTTTAGCATATTACTTGAAAAATCTCTTTTGGGAAGATTGTTATAAAAGCTTTCATTTATTCCATTATAAATTACTTTGATTTTTGTTTCTTCAATATTAAACTTATTAACAAATGATTTTTTTGATGCCTCTGAAATACAAATAACTATATTCGACTTTTTTAATGCTTTCTGCATAACTGCATCTACAACAATATTTTTAAAATAATTATTTCCTCTCCCCCATGAATAATTATCATAGCAGCCATGCAGATACCTAATAGATTTAATATTATTATTCTTCAATAGTTTAAGATAGATTATATTGCATTTCAGGCCTCCATGATGAACAATAATTATATCTATCTTTTGTCTTTTAATATATTCATTCAATGTTTTTACAATTTTGTGAGTTCTCGAACTTAAATGAATTAAAGAAATAACCCTATGTTTCTTTAGTTTCTTAAGTCTTTCATATATCTCTCCTTCTTCAAATAAAAATGCAAAATAATTATCATTATGTGAGGTCTGAGCCAAATCTTCACATAGTCGCTCTATTCCACCTACTCCTCCCGAAGCAAGTAAGTGTAGGATTTTCATTTTTTTATCAACCTTTCTTTCTTTAAATTTTGGAATACAATATCCTCTTTTAGCACTTTTTTATTGAATTTCTTCTCATTTTTTGTTTTATATTTTTTATTGTTTTGATTTATTTCTAACAATTGAATCATAATAGATTTACTATGAATTTATATTAATCAACATCTTTATTTTAATAGTTTAATTCTTATTTTTTTAATATTCTTTATTAATATTTTTGGAATGATACTTTTCAAAATATCTTTACAGTTTTTTCTAAACTTTAAGTCATGTTTTATAATATATTTAAAATCTTTATCATTTATATTCTTATATGCTACATATCTTTTTGCTGAGATTTCAACAGGTGTTCGTAAATTCTTATTGTCTCTGGAAACCTCTTCGTAGTTTGATTCTATATACTCAATTTTATTATTGATATACTTAAAGAGCTTATTTCCTTTATTATTGTTAATCAAAACTGCTGAAATGCCTTTGCTATCATAAAAGTTTTTGTGATATTTTTCTATTCCCCAGAAATCTCCTAAAGTAATATCTCCTACTCTATTCTTCTGTGCGTATTTACAACTATAACAAGATTTTCTAAATGTTGATCCTTCTATAAAATTTTTGTAATATGGATCTAATGATGATTTTATACATATTGATTTCTGTACTTTTTCCTTATTTTTAAAAACTATCTCACTATTGTGACCCCAAGATTCACTTTTTTTATTTCTAAAATTGTATTTTACAATTTTAGATTTATACTTTTTTTCTAAATAATTAATATACTTTTTAAATAAGAGACCCGATGGAACTCCATGACATACTATGTCAATGGTGTATAAATTTTTGGGATTATTTCCTAAAAAAGAATATAATCCAGAAACTTGGCATGGAGATCCGCTAAAGAGTACCTCTCTATTATTACTAAGATCTTTTTTTATTAAAGAATAAACATCATTCAAATTGCTTTGAACATATTTTGATCCTTGAATTTTCCACAGATTTTTATTTTCATCAACACGAATATGATTCACACTTAGCTGCTGATCATATGCTGCACCATAAACTATTCCATTATTTTCAAGAAAATAATGTGCAATTTCCCCGAATATTCCTCCCGAAGAACTATTTAATACCATTGTGTCTTGTTTGCTTTTTGCTGCATACACTAGAGGTTCTTCTTTATTATAATTGTTATTATTAATATGACATTTTTTGAGACACAATCCACAGTTAGTACATTTTTTTTTATTTATTCTTGGATAAGAAAAACCCTCTTCATCTTGAGAAAATGAAATTGCTTTTTGAGGGCAAATTTGTTCGCAGCTCCTACAAAATGTACATAATCTACCTATCTTTTCTATATTTTCATTATTAAATATATGATTTTTTAAAAATAAAATGTCCCTTTCTTTTTCTTTATTAATAGCATCATTAACCGTATTCCAATTGATATTTATGTTTTTCAAACAATTATTATTCAAATCGTTCAATATCAAATTGGATAATGAAAACTTTTCTAACAAATTGACTATTCTTGTGTTGGTATCATTCGCTAAATATACATTAAACTTTTTTTGAAACAGAATGGAAAAAACTGTACAGTGAAAAGAGTCTGTAATAACATATGATGCATTACTTAAATACCCTAAAAAAGACTCAATCGAAGGTAAATATAACGGTTTTCCATATCTGAAAATATGATGTAATGATGGACATATTCTATAGACTTTAAGCCCTGTTTCCTTATGAATCTTTTTAATATATTTTTCTAAGTTAGAATCATTATGAAGTTGATAAACAAAAATGTATTCCTCATTTTTCCCAGAATCATTTTTCAGAGATGTCCAGATGTTTTTCTTTATGAGCATTGTTGGATCGAGCAAGGTTTTTGATTGAATATTATATTTTTTCAAAATATTACTTGCACTTCTTTCTCTTACTGTTACAAATTCAAATTTGTTAAATAGTTTAGGTATTCTATCTTTAAGCTTTACAGATAATTCGGTTTTTCCAAAACTTGAAGATAAAGAAAAACATCTTTTGCCATTGTCAACCCAACTTAAAAAATAATTTTCGTCAAAATCAACTTTACCAACATTTCCCCATATTTGATCGCTCCCTGCACATATGAGGTCATATCTATTATTTAATTTTTTTAAATCTTCGGTAGTGTGTAACTCTTTTGTTAAAAATCCTCCTACAAGTTTATTTCTATAATTTTCAAATTTCACAAAAGATTTTCTATAATTTGGACCTTGTATTATTTTGAAAGCAAGTCGCCTCAAAGGAGTAGCGTTCCAGTTTTTATTTCTCTCAAGAAGAGATTTAGTTATTTCTTTTTTTCTTTCATCATTCCTTATGTAATTTATTATCTCACATTCACAATTCAAGTCTTCAATTAATTTAATAGATGCATATGTTTGTAATAGTGAACCATAATTTGAAGTCGCATGTCTTGTAATTAATCCAATTTTCATTATAAAGCCCTACTTTTCTCCTTGTTTCTTTAAATCCTCATCAACAATTTCTTCACCAGTCTTATTCTTTAATTGTTTTTTTGACTCTTGTGACAATCCGTCCTTTACTTCACAACTCATATCACAAGTAGAACATTTGTCTAATTCTTCTTTAGAAACTTTTCCATCTCTGTAATCTCTAACT
>CACYDF010000022.1 GCA_902773085.1 uncultured Erysipelotrichaceae bacterium | reverse complement strand
TAAGAAGTTGTTGTCGTTAACTTTATCAAGTATGTTATTTTTTCCTTTAAGCATAAATATAAATGAAAAATCAGTTGATGTAGATAGGGAAAAAGGGAAATAATTTAGCAGGATTCTATGTTGAATAAAAAAAGTCTGCCTTTCCTTCTAATTTTATCTTTATTGCTTCCGTCATGTAAAATAAACACTTTTGAAGTATTAAAAAGTAGAGTTTATTGGATAACAGATAATTCTAATTTTGTTTTTAAAAAGACAAGATATATAAAAAATAATAAAATGATTGATTACCTTGATTTTGTTAATTATAATTATCAAAATTCAAATTTTTCTTTTTCTAAACCTATTAATGAATTTAGCATATTGAATATTGTTTATACATCTAAAGTTTTTTCAAAAACTGGAGGAAGTGAAAACCTATATCAATTATCATTTGAATTTCCAATAGAAAGCGAAAAAAAACATGATTATTTAAGTTTAGATAGCATCGCTTTATTTACTGCAGATGGTGAAGAAATAACAGATGATGAGACAGCACAAAAAATTCAATCTTTCTTTTCAAACGATACTAAACTTATTCCATATGAATTAGAAAACTATTATTTAATTAATGCTTATGGGGTTCATTTATATAACGATGATATTTTCTTATTTTCAGGATATAATCAGTTTTCTTTTCTTACTGGTACGATGAAAGATAATGATGGAAATGATAAAGAGGTTATTTTTAAATCTATATCAAATAATCAGTATAAAGTATATGAATTTATAAACAAGGAAGAAGTAGGAGAATTATTATTAGAAGGTGAAATGTCTGAAATAAAAGATGAAGATCAATTATGTAGTATAGATATAAATGTTACAAAAGATTACTTCTTTAATAACAAGTATTCTTCTTTAACGTTAAGTGTTTCCTATACTAACAGCGCTATTATAGAAAACAACCCAAAGAATCTTGAATTCTTTTTTCCTGAGGATATCGAATAGCTTCTTTCTTAATTCCTCCATTTAAGTTATAATAAATCTAGTTGTAGGAGGGTTGTTGAAATGTTGAAGAAGTTGTTTCCGTTAGCCTTATCAGGTATGTTACTTTTCCCACTTGGAAAGAACATAAATAATGAAAAAGAAGTTGCTGTTAGAGAAGTTGAATTAAAAGAACAAAGCGAAGAAAAGAAAAATATATTTTACGACTTTGAATCAACACTTGATGGAAATATTATAAATACAAGTTTTAATTCAAAAATAAAAGATGTTTCAAATATTGATTATGTAGGGTTAAACGAAATTGATAAAGAAATATTAGATGAAGTTAATTATTCTTTTGATATAGATTTAGAAAATAATGAAATTATTTATACAGCAAGTATTAATTCTATTTCTATTTCAACTTCATCTAGTTTTGATTTTTCAGAGGGAATAATAAATGGAGAATTTGATCAAGGGAATCTAAAATTAACTTTAAAAGAAATAAGTAATTATACTTCTATTGATCAAGTAGGATTATTTGACTTTCTTAAAAGAGCTGCTGAAAATGCTAAAAGAGCAATTGAAGAAGCTTTAAGAAAAGCAGAAGAACTTAGGCAAAGAGCAATAGCTGAAGCAAAAAGAATTGCCGAAGAAATAAGAAGAAGAGCAGAAGAAGCAGCAAGAAAAGCAAGAGAGATTATTGAAAAAGCAGTAGGAGAAGCAAAGAGTTTTGTTTCTGATATTATTAATGTTAAAAACATATTAAGAGGAGATATAGATTCTATATCTAGAGATATAGAAGGATGCAAATCATATAAAGATTATTCAAAAGCAAAATCTATATTTGAAAGAGCTGAAAGAGTTGCAAGAAGGGCAGAAGAACTTGAAGTTAGAGTAGATAATAAAGTTCGTTCAACTTCAATAATGGAAGCTTTATCACAAATTAATCCTGTAAGAGATGCTGTTAGAGCTATTATTGAATATGCAAAAAAGATTTTTAATAAAGTTAAAGATACTTTTGAATCCATAAAAACAGAATATTCAGCTTTTAATCTTTATAGTAGTGTTACTCTTGTCTTACCTGAAGCAATAAAAGGTTTTGTTTGGAATTTAGCAAGTAGTATATTTGGTGGATATGGAGGAATTGCAAAAAACGTTTCAATACTTACTAATGCAATTTCAAATTATACGAAGAATAAAGAAACTTGTAATGAGAAGTATTATTTAGATCAAAAGGAAGCAAATCCATTCAGAGAAGGATTTATTAATAGGCAAAGTAAACTTATTGCAAAAGTTGGCTTTGGTTTTGATTTTTCAGATAAAGGGTGTGGAATAGCAGCTACCTATAATTTACTTAAATATAATGGGAAAGATATATCACTAGAAAAACTGATACTCCATTTTGATTTAATGAATGCATATAATTTTGCAGGTGCATTAGGAGTTAATCCTAAAGATATTTCTAGGATTCTAAGTTTCTATGGTATTGTGACTATTGATAGAGGTACAAATGGATATAAAATGCTAGATGAAAAGTTTGAGGCTTTAGATTCTTGTATTATTTGCTACATGTGGATAGAAAGAGATTTTATTAAAGATTATCTAGAAAAAAAGGAAGAATATATAAGCCAAGTCGATTTTAATTCAACTCTGGAGCTTGTTAATAATGTTCCAAATTACTTGTTAAATTCTTTATTTAACCCTACAAGTGAAACCCAGTTGTATGAATTAAAATTTAAATTGGGCAATGTGTTTTTTGAAATACCTTTTTTAACTTTTGTCAACGCCATAGTTGGAATAGAGGATGATAAAGGAGTAAAAGTTAGATCTATTGGAGCTCACTATGCAATGCTATATAAAAATGGGGCAGACTGTATTGAAGGTTATAATAATAGCGGATACCCTAATAATAAGTATATGTCAGTTAAAGAATATGTAGAATCAGATATCACTGAATATAATATATGTTTAGCAGGATATTATGTACTTTAAAAAAAACTTTTTATTTTGCTTATTAATTCCCTCTTTTCTTGTTTCTTGTACAAAAGATTTATTAAGTGAAGTTTTTGGATCTTATGAAATTTGGAGAACAAATAATACAGATTTCAAATTATTAAGTGATTGTTACAATTCTAAAGACACAAACTATTTAATTCCTTATTCGTTTGTTAACTATAATTTTTTAGATACTGGATATAGTATTGTAAGTGGATATAGAGATACTTCTCATGGAGATAGATATATTAATGAGTTATATCTTCTAAATGGTAGCAAGAATTCTATAGGATTTTATAGTTTCTTATTACAATTAGAAGAAGGGACAAATACAATTACACTCTCAAAAGAGACCATTTCACCTTCTACAATTGATGAAAAACTAAGAGATTTAATCTGCGAGAATGAAGCAATAAAACCATTTAATGAAGATATGTATTTAATAAATAGTTGCTATACATATCTTAAAAATGATGATATTGATTTAGTTTCAACAGAAACACAATTCTCTTTTTTAACTGGACGAATGAAAAATAACTCAGATGAATATGTAAATGTAATTTTAAAATCAACTTCCAATACCACATTTAAGATTTATGAATTTGTTGAAAAAAGAGAAGTTGGGGATCTTCTTTTAGAAGGTGATTTATCTCCAATAAAGAAAAAAGGAGATATTTGGGAAATATCATTGGAAGTAAAAAAAGATTATAAATTCGAAAGTAAATACCAGGGCCTAACTTTAGAAGTTAAATATCCTGATAGAACATTATTTGAGCAATTGGAGATAAATAAGGATTTCTATTTCCCAGATGTCATCAGTTAATTTCTTCTTTAATAACTATATTCAAGTTATAATAAATCTAGTTGTAGGAGGGTATTTAGATGTTTAAGAAGTTGTATCCGTTAGCTTTATCAAGTATGTTATTTTTTCCTTTAAGCATAAATATAAATGAAAAATCAGTTGATGTAGATAGTGAAAAAGGGAAATAATTTG
>CACYDF010000021.1 GCA_902773085.1 uncultured Erysipelotrichaceae bacterium | reverse complement strand
GGAAAAAAGTTTAATCATTACTATTGTTAACAAGGGAAATCATGATTTAGTATTAATTGCTGCAAGAAATGCAGGTGCAAAAGGTGGTACTATAACTACTGCAAGAGGAACTCAAAATCCTGATGTTGCAAGAAGATATGGTATTAATATTCAACCTGAAAAAGAAATGATCTATATGGTTGTTGATGATTCTATCAAAGATAAAGTTATGAATGCCATATATAAAGATGCTGGTCTATCTACACAAGGAGCAGGGATTACTTTTTCTCTTCCAATAATTGATGCGGTTGGACTTAATCCTTTTGAAGAAGAAGATGAAAAAAGCAAAAAGAAGTAATATATTGAGTTATTGATAAAGGTTACTTATTAGTAACCTTTTTTAATTTCTACTAATAGTTCCTACTCGAAAAATTTTTGATTTTTTGATTCTTTTCGAGTAGAACTACTTCTACAATATTGACGATAATAACTAGTTAACCTAATTATTAATGTGAACAAAATGCAAAATAAAAGTAAGGAATAATATGACTATTGATACATTTTCTATTGATTATAATTAGTTTAATAATTATAATATTTAAGTTAAATGAGGTATATTTATGGCTGAAAAAAGAGAAAATATTACATTAAGATGTCAAGAGTGCAAAAGTGAAAACTATATTGCAACTAAAAACAAAAAAACACATCCAGACAAATTTCAAACAAAGAAATATTGTCCAAAGTGTAATAAACAAACTATTCATATAGAAAAGAAATAAGGAGAAATAAATAATGGCAGATATTATTAATGTTTCTGATTGTGGACCAGGAACTTCATTTAAAGTTGGTGAAGATATCTTTTCATCTCTAAAAATTGATCATAATAAGACAGCCATGCGTGGCATGATTGTTAAAATTAAATGTAAGAACTTAAGAACTGGTTCGATTGCTGAAAGAACTTTTAATGGAGATGAAAAAGTTGAAAAAGTTTTTTTAAATAAAAGAAGTATGACTTACACTTATGATGATGGTGATTTCATGCATTTTATGGATAGTGAAACTTTTGAAGATTATGGAATTCCAAAAGAAAGACTTGAATGGGAAAAGAATTTCATTAATGAAGAAGCATCAGTGACTATTACTTTTTATGAAAATGAAATCCTTGGTGTTGAACTTCCTGCAAAAGTAACTTTAACTATTGTTGATACAGATGATAATGCAATTGCTGGTGATACTGTTAATAAAGCAACTAAAGATGCAATTCTTGAAACTGGATTGAAGATTAAAGTTCCAATGTTTGTTAAAAACAATACTAAAGTTATTGTTAGAACTGACACTGGCGAATACGATTCGAGGGCTTAAAGATGAGAATCCCTGTTGCAGTATTTGTATTATTAATTATTGCTATCTTTGCTGCTTTTATTGCTGGCTTCTTTGTTGCAAGAAAAGTCATTACAAAACAAATTGAAGAAAATCCTCCATTTAGTAGAGAACAAATTAAAGCAATGTATTCATCAATGGGAATAAAACCATCTGAAGCTAGAATTAACCAGACAATGAATGCTATTCAAAGAGCTGGTAAGAATAATAAAAAATAGTTTATATACCTCTATTATGAAAATAGCTTGTTTGTAATTAACAAGCTATTTTTAATTCTTTTTAAATACTGTTTTAGGTTCTTCACCTTTAATTAATCTTTTTATATTTTCCCTATGTCTAAATACAGATAAAGAACATAAAATTGTGACAAAGATAAATGACATATAAGTAAGATGAATATTGAATTCATCAGTAATATATAATCCTCCATTAAAGAAGTTTATATCTGAACTAACAAAGAAATCAATAAACATTGGAGGGATAAATGATAAGAATATAATTAATGCACAAATAACACTAGATAAAGACAAGGTTTTTTTTATAATCAAGATTATAAAAAATGATAATAAAGATACTAAAAATACAATTGGTGAAATAAGCATTACATAACCTGCAACACAAGCGACACATTTACCGCCTTGGAATTTATAAAAAATAGGGTAGGCATGACCAAGGCAGATTGACAATCCTAAAAGTCCAAGAAGTAGTTCATCAATACATCTATATTCAATAAAGTTAAAATTAGAAAAGAATAATATAAGTTTTAAAATTAAACAAGGAATAAATGATTTGAAAATATCAATAATCATTACTTCTATTCCTTCTTTTCTTCCTACTGATCTACCTACATTAGTTCCTCCAGGATTTTTAGAACCAACCTTTGTAATATCAACTCCCTTCTTTTTAGAAATAATTCTTGCAAAAGAGATAGTACCTATTAGGTAACCAACAATTAATATTATGATAATGGCTAATATTGTATAAAATATTTCCATACGAGTATTATAATACTTTAATCAAAATATATAAACTTTTAAAACATTTTGATATCAGTAATTATGTAATATTTATTTTGAATTATATTTTTTATAATCACCAAGAAAACTTAAATCGGATTCTTCTTCATCATTTTCATTAATTATTATAGCTTGTTTTTGATCAGTAAAGACGTGGGAGCCACATTTTTTGTTGTCTTCATTTTGTGATTTGATACTTGCTGCACTTCTTCTTTTGTAACTCATATTTAATCACTCTCTACGGCGAAGAAAAGTAAACCAAATCCGGCGGTTAAAGATGCCATGCCAATAAAAGTTAATAACCAAGTTGGCATTCCTAAATCGCTACTTGTTAAACTTGAAGCAACTAAAAGAGCTATAGTAACGCCTAAAAAGAAGAAAGATAAAAGATATAAAGTTATTTTGCCTTTGTTATCCATCAAATATGATCTAAATCGACCATAGACCTTAGCACCTTTGATATTTGGCGAATTTGAAATTGCTTGCGACCTATTATCTTGCAATTCCCAATAAGTATTTCGAGCGATTTTAGCTCTTAAGTTTGAGACTTCCTTTTCTCGCTCTGATGCTGTTCTTTCTTTCTTTGGTTTTTCTGGTATATCTTCTAGTTCAATCTTTGGTTGCTCTTTGATATCCCAATTAGCCCTATTGTACTTTTTTTCTTCTGCCATGTCATGCCTCCTTTCTTTTTTATTATAAAAGTTCAGAGATTATAAAAAAAGTACAGCAGCATTAAATGTCCGTTTTTTTGGACAAAGGTATTATTCAAAAGCAATATTATTTCAACTTAAAAGAATTATTTTGTTTTATTATCTGGTAAAGAAAAATCAAGACTATTCATACCAATATATTCGAGATGTTGGTGCCTTATTATTAAAGGAGAAGAAATATATTTATCTGGAATAAAAGCAATTAGATAATTATTAGGTAGTAATATGCTAGTTGGCGATGATATAAAAGATTTGTCTTGAATTTCATCTTCAACAACAATTAAATTTGAAAAGCCAAAGTAGTATAGTACATTATATCCATCAATATTATAAATTCTTATCTTAGAATAAAACAAACACGAAACAGGAAAAATTGTAGCAAAGAAAAATACTATCATAAGAAGCATAAATACTGTACCTAAGATAGAAAGTTCATCATTTTTAATATTTATGATTTCTAAAGAAAAAATAATTATTGATGTAACCATAATAGTTACAAACAAAAAAGTTAATAGTAATGAATTAATCTTTAGTTTTCTCATCTTCTGTTTGTATTTTAAAGTCCATCCATCTTTTTTATTTTTAACTATATCGTCTGCTTTAAAATTTAAGTTTATCTCTTCTGTAACTTTTTTCTTTTTGTAAAGATAAATTAAACCTAAAACAATAAGGGATATACTAAAAGGTAAAGAAATAAGAAGAGGTAAATAATCAAAAATAATATTTTCTGAACTGTTTGTTTCTTTAATACGTATATATATTTCATCAATAAGCATGGATAGTAAGAAAATAAGCATTCCAATAGATAGAAAGCGTGATTGTTTTACTTCTGTTTTTTTCCATTTATTATATTTAAGTTTTAATTCTTCTTCACTATATCTATCCATACCGCTATATTATAACTTATTAAATGTTTTAGTAGTTTATTGATATATATCAATATATTATCTAATTTTCTTGTTTACATTTTACTTGAAAAAATAGTTAATATACTATAAAATTATTTTTGTTGTGGCCCTGTAGCTCAGTTGGATAGAGCATCTGCCTTCTAAGCAGAG
>CACYDF010000020.1 GCA_902773085.1 uncultured Erysipelotrichaceae bacterium | reverse complement strand
TAGATTTATTCAGATAATAAGAAAGTTAAATAATATGGAATAGTTAAAATATTACCTATCTCACCAATATTATAATCACCTAATTTTATACATTTACTTACTTTATATTTTTCAAAATTGTTTAATATTATTTTTGCAGATTTTGAATTACCAGATTTTGATTTAACTTCAACTAGACTTACATCTCCTTTATACTTTGTAATAAAATCTATTTCTAATCCTGATTCTTTATGATAATAATATAAATTCCTATTCATTTTAGAAAAAGCATCTGCAATAATATTTTCAAATATAGCACCTTTATATATTCCTAAGTTACCTGAAATTATCTCGCCAACTGTACCTTTATCAAGCATAGCAATAAATAATCCACTATCACGCATATATAATTTGAAAATATTATTTTGCTTATTCCCCTCTAATGGTTGTTCTAAAGAAGATAAATTAAAACACTGTGATACAATACCAGCATCGACTAGCCACTGAATAGCTTCCCTATAATTAGACCTACGGCTTTTACTATCGCTTAATTTACTATATTGAAATTTCTTATTTTCTTTTGCCAATTGACTAGGAATTGCATCGAATACTTCTTCAATTCGTGCAAGTAATAACTCATCCACTGCCTCATTTTCATTTGAGTCTAGATGTTTACCAAAATCATCTTTATATTCATCAATAATATCTCTTTGTTCTTCATAAACCTGATTCATATCACCAGTAGAAAGAAAAATATTAACTGCTTCTGGTAATCCACCAACACAAATATATTCTTTAAAATATCTAATCATTGCTTCATGTACAGCTTTGCTGATTTTTTCTCTTTTATTAAAACAATTACGCAAATAATTAATTACATCATCAGTGACACCCTTTGCCCATAAAAATTCTTCAAAATCTAATGGATACATATAAATTATATGCTCTGATCCAGTAGGAACACCTTTACCTTTTTTCTTATTATATCCTTTAATACCTAAAAGTGATCCTGTTGCAATAACATCATATCTTTTATCTTCAACAAATGATTTAATAGATGCCCTAGCATTTGCACATTCTTGAATTTCATCAAAAATTATAAGTGTTTTATATGGTACTAATTTAATATTTGGCATTTTTGATGATAAATCAATTAGTATTCTATCTACATTAAGATCATCTTCAAAAACAGACTTAATATTTGATTGAATTTTAAAATTTATATATATTTTATTCTCATAATATTTATTAGCAAACTCATTAACAATAAAAGTCTTACCTATTTGTCTAAGACCTTTTATTAATAAAGCTTTCTTCTTTTTATCTTTATTCTCCTTCCATGCGATTAAATCATTCATTATTTTTCGCTTTAACATTTTATTTAACCGACTTTATTTTACACTTTTCCAGGGGAGTTTTCAATGTTATATTACACTTTTCCAAGGGAGTTTTTACTACTTTATTACACTTTTCCAGGGGAGTTTCACAAAACTAACTATATTTTTATAAATTTTATTAGTTTAAAAAGAGCTGTTAATAAAATTAAAAACTCCTAAATTATCTTAACTATCTATGCCCTAATGTTTTGATAAAGTTAAATAAAAACAAATACTATAGAATACTATTCTTTTTCTTCAAAATAATAAGAATAATCAATACCTTTTATAAAAATATCTTGATTATTTATATCATCAGTTAAAGCACCTTTTAGTAAATTAGTAATAGGTTCTAGATTAATAGGACTTTCTTTCATTGCTGATAAATTAATTATTTTTATCAATTTTTGACCAATCTATACATTTTAGTAATCTATTTTGTATCATTTTACAATAATGCACCTAATAAATAGATTTTGATAAAATAAAATTGCTAATTACATAGCATAAAGAGTTACTTGTTTGTAATTAGCAAAAATCTCAGGCGAGTAACTCTTTATGCTTTACTGAAGTTATTTATGCATGATATTTTGTTTTGCCCTAAGTGTGGGCAGTGTTGAATTTACGAAAAAGGGATTTATTGTTAAAACAAATAAACAAAGATATCAATGCAAACATTGTAAAAAAAATTTCTGTAACACAACTAATACGTTAATGTATAAGAAGAAATTAATCATTCACATAGGAATGAATAGAGATTATTTACAGTTATATCTTGATTGGATATGTTTTAAATCAACAATAACTAAGAAGAATATAAAAAAGAAAATAGATCAATTGGAAGCAATTTGTTTCCTAACAAAAGCAAAATTTAGGGTAAAAGAGTGATACTATCGAAAAAAGTCAGCCGCACTATTGTAAAATGATTAAAAAAATAATTTAATTCAAAACAGTAAAAATCATATAATAATATTGTTTAAAATATAATATATATCTATTATTTTTTTGATATAATAACTTGACTAGATAATTATAAAGGAGACTTTTATGAAAAAACAAATTACACCATTTCTCATATTAGGAACTGTGTTATTGAATGGATGTTTTATCCGTGATTTACTTTTTGATCCCGTTGATCCACGTGATAAAATCAAGATGTCAAATTTAATTAAAGTTGAAGAAAAATATAATTCATCTAGTGATGTATCTAATAGAACTGATACAAAAAAAGTTAGTGACGTGTATGGTGAAAAATATGAT
>CACYDF010000019.1 GCA_902773085.1 uncultured Erysipelotrichaceae bacterium | reverse complement strand
GGCGCTAATGCGGTAGTGGCAAAAGATGTTCCTCCTTATGCGGTTGTCGTAGGTAATCCTGCGGTTATCAAGAAATATAGATTTGATAAAGAAACAATCGATCTTCTTTTGGAGCTCAAGTGGTGGGACAAAGATATCGAAGAAGTTAAAAAACTTATTCCATTTCTTACTGGTGATTTATCAAAAAGTAAAAAGGAGTTAAAAGCATTACTCAAAAAGTAGTGTTCGGTCTGAAACTATTGGTGTTGGGTTTGTATCATTTCTTTTCATTTAAGTTATCTAGAGAACATAGGATTGATAAAAAATTATCAATCCATTTTTATTATAAGTGTTATTTTATCAATAACTAAATAATTAGATTTGTAAATAAATGTTTATAAATTATAACCAGATGTTATTGGACAGTTTGGAGATAATTATAGAAAGTGTCCAATACTAATAGTCAAAATTATTGATTTTTTAAAAAATGTATAGTATAGTGTAAGTAAATAAACATGGAGGTGACTTTATGATTATTAGAGAAAAATATTTAAAAACTATTAGAGGATTTTATGATAGTGATTTAATTAAAGTAATAACAGGCATTAGAAGAAGCGGAAAATCTGTTATTTTAGAAACAATTATAAATGAGATAAAAGAAAAAACAGATAATATTATTTATCTTAATTTTGAAAGGACAACCGATTTTACCAAAGCAAGTAGTGCTAAAGAGTTAGTTGATTATGTAAAGAAAAACAGAAAAGATGGGAAATGTTATTGTTTCTTTGATGAGATTCAAGAGATTGATGAGTGGCAAATGGCAGTAAAAGATTTAAGACTATATAATTGTTCAGTCTTTGTCACTGGGTCAAATTCTAAATTGTTATCAAGTGAGTTTTTAACCTTGCTTAGTGGACGTTTTGTTTCTTTTAGAATAAGGCCTTTTGTGTATAAAGAAATTAAAGAATATGCAAGTGAATTAGGAATAGATATAAATGTTACTAATTATTTAATATGGGGTGGATTTCCAGGAAGATTTAATAATGTAACTTTAGGCGGAACTAAAGCATACTTATCTGATTTAGAAAGTACAATTGTTGTTAATGATTTAATTAAAAGGTACAAGATTAGAAAGGAAGTACCGTTTAAGAAAATAGTAAATTATATTTTGTGCTGTAATTCTAGAATTTTTTCTATTAGATCAATTCATAGATTCATGAAAAATGATTTTCCTGAATTATCAATAATGACAGTCACAAAATTTGTAGAATACTTGAAAGAAGCTTATATTATAGATGAAATTCCGCAATATTCAACTAAAGCAAAAAGAGAACTTCAATATTATGGGAAAATATATAATTCGGATGTCTGCTTCAATTCGTTAAGAGCAAATAACAATAGATATGACTTAGATCATAATTTAGAAAATGTGGTTTACAATGAACTTCTATATATGGGATATGAATTAAAAGTATTTTATAATAAAGAAAAAGAGATTGATTTTTTAGCAAATAAAAATGGGAAAACTTATTTAATCCAAGTTGCATATAGTGTTGTTGATGAAAAAGCATATGAAAGAGAGTTTGGTGCATTTGCTACTTTAGACAATAGTAATCAAAAAATAATAATAACTAACGATGTTGTCGATTATTCAACATCAACTGTTAGACATATAAAACTAGAAGATTTCCTAATGATGAAAGAACTATAAATGGATATTGGCCTATAATGGAATTATAGAATCACTTTACTACTATATTTTTAAAGAAAATCATTTTTTTATTTAGAAAGGCTAATACTAAAGAATATAAAAAAGACTTATTCCATTACTAACTGGCGATTTATCAAAAAGTAAAAAGGAACTAAAAAAACTGCTTAAGAAGTAGTTTTCAGTTATTATATAAAACATTTAATTTGTACTGAAAAAGTTATATTCAATAAAATTGATAGAAATTAATCTGGTTTTTATATTTCAACACTTTTTCTCTTTTGTGTTGTTCATAGTAATTTTGATACTTGGTAAATTATAACTATCAGTTAAGGAGGATAGTAAAATGAATACTGATAAAACATACGCAGAAAAGGTGGCTAGCGAATATGCCCCAAAAGAAACTAGTAAAGTTGTTGCTTTAAGGAAACTGGATCGAAAAGCTAAGATGGGTGCAAATATCTTTGCTTATACATTTGGTATTATTATGACACTACTTTTAGGTGTTGGTATGTGCTTCTCATTAAAAATTATTGGTAGCGGAGAACTTTGGCAAGATATATTAGGTTATATTATAGGTGGAATAGGTATTATTGGAGTTTCAATTAATTATTTTATATATAAGAAAATATTGTTTAAGGGCAAACAAAAATACGGCAATGACATTATTACCCTAGCAAATGAAATTGTTGAGGGAAATTAAAAATGACTGAATTAGAAAAAGCATTTAAAGGCGAACAGTTCTCTAGAAGAGACAAAGAAGTTATTAATCATATGGCAAAAGTCAAAGACTTATGTTTTGAATTTAATAATATAAAACCATCAAACCCAAGAAGAAATGAAATTATTAATGAATTAGTTACTGGATATAATCAATATGTTTTTATTGAATCAGGATTCAATTGTGTTATTGGCAAAAACATTCATTTTAAAGGGATGGCTATGATTAATATGAACTGTACATTCCTTGATTCTAATATTATCACGATAGGACATTGTGCATTAATAGGCCCAGGTTGTAATATTATATGCACTAATCATGCATTAGACGGACAAGAAAGATTAAATGGACTATTTAATGATAAACCTATAAATATAGGCTCTAATGTCTGGATCGGAGCCAATGTAACCATTTTGCCTGGAATTACAATTGGTGATAATTCCGTTATTGGTGCAGGATCTGTAGTTACAAAAGATATTCCTTCGGATGTTGTTGCAGTTGGAAATCCATGTAAAATTCTCAGAAAAATAAGTGAAAAAGACAGATTGATAAAAGATAATATATAATAACTTAGAAAACAGAGTAAACCCATGAGCAGTCAAGAAAGCAAATACTTTACTACCGCATCGTATATGGATGAAGCTCTTTTACTACTTCTTGAAACAAAAGATTTTGAATATATTACCGTTAAAGAAATATGTCAAAAAGCTGGTGTTAATAGATCTACATTTTATCTTCATTATCAAAACACAAGTGAATTATTAGAAGAAACTATTGAATTATTAAATAAAAAATTCATTTCTTCTTTCCCAAAGAATATTTTATTATCTATAAAAGATAAAATATTAACTTCCCCAGAATTTCTTATTCCCTATTTAAATTTTGTTAAAGAAAACAAAAGAGCATATAAACTAATACACCAAAAACCTGAACTATTTTCTGTCGATAAAGCTTTTAAAAAAATGTACAAAGATATATTTGCTCCTGCACTTGATAATTATAATGTTGCAGAGGCAAAAAAAGCATATGTTTTTGAATTCTACACAAAAGGTTCATTAGCAATTATTCAAAAATGGGTGGAAGAAGACTGCAAAGATGATATTGACTTTATCGTTAGTTTAATTGCTAAGCACACATTTGCCGATGAAAAAGATTATTAATAAAATTAAAGATTTTTACAATAAGGGAGATATAGCGTTTTATATTTCACTACTCGGACCTTTTGTTATGGGTTCATTTCACCTTATTTTTACCATAATCGAATTTGATTGGATCCTGGTTAATTATTGTATCTTTTTTTATCTTATGCTCCTAGTTAAAGTGTGGCAGTGGGCAATAGAGAAATACCTGTTAAAAATAAATAATTATATTGCTGGAATTATTTCATTAGGATTAGTTCTTGCACCAATGATGGCCTCTTTTGTTTTAACTATACTATATAGGGAATCTCCTTATTATTTTATAGATTGGTTTATTTATGCCTATGCCTTATATGGAACACTTAAAATGATTTTTGCAGTCAAGAACCTCATAAAGAAAAATAAAACAGATAAGCAATATGTATTATCTTTTTTTGGTTTAATTGGTGCACTTTATACAATGCAAATGATGGAGTTTAATCTTATCATGTCTTTTGATGATAACAGAGATAATTCAATGTACATGATGTTACTTTTTACTCAGGGTGCTATATTTTTGTTTTCTATATTTGTAATTGGATTATTTATTTATAAAGTAGTTACATTTAATAATAAACAAGAGATTTGATTATTCATTAATTAGCAAAAAAGAGAGGATTGCATAGAGATTACATTATTTATTATGGAATACAATTCTTTGAAAAAAATATTGAATGCTTTTTTTTCAAGAGTATAATATTGTTGTTATGTACAACGATGATTTTAATGATGTAAAAATAAATAACGAAAAAGATGGCTTTAGTTCATATGAATTTGGTAATGTCCAAGATTCAGAATTTACTTTTTTTAATGACAATAAAGCAAAAAGCAATACTGAACTTAATGAAAAAGATGATACATCAGAAAAAAGCAATGAAGAAAGTAGCAAAAAAGAGGAAAAAGTAGAAAGTCAAAATAAAATAGATACTAACTTAACTTCTCAATCTTCTCTAACTTCTAGCGTTGCTTCTTCTGCCTCTGCAGGAGGGATTGTTGCATCTGCTTCTGCAGTAACTGTTG
>CACYDF010000018.1 GCA_902773085.1 uncultured Erysipelotrichaceae bacterium | reverse complement strand
GCTGGACCATCTTTAAAAGAAACTTTTGATAAAGCACTAGGACTAAATGATGAAAAGGTTGATGATAAATATAAGAATAAACTTCTTGCTATAGTCAATGTAGATGACTACTCTTTTGAAAGTAAGAGGGTTGCAATAACTAAAGATGTTGATGGATCACAGTTTACTATAGCTAGAGCTCGTGCTTTAACTAATGCTATCAACTCAGAAGATTATGGTTTCAATGTTGAATTCCTTTATGAAAATAGTATTAGAGCTGCTTTTGGTGCTTCTGCACTAAATAGAACATATTTAGTCTTTAGCCTTGCTATTTTAGTTTTAACAATCGTGTTTATTATTATCTATGGAATAAGTGGTTTAACATCTTCAATTACATCAGTTATTTCGTTACTTATCACTATCTTAATGTCAAACTTAATTGGTTTTGAATTTTCAATTGCTTTAATTGCTGGCCTTGTTGTACTATTTGCATTTTCAACACTATTATCAATTAACTATTTTGAGCATACTAAGAATTTCTTTAAAAAAGGAACTCAGTTAGAAAAGGCAAGTAAAGATGGATATAAGAGTTCATTCATTCTTTCCCTTGATGCATTCTTAATCTTATTATTTACATCTCTTTTTACTTTCCTAGTCTCAACTTCTTCATTTAAAACATTCTTTGGTGTTTTAATGGTTGGTTCAATCTTTACATTTATTATTACTATGTTTTTAAACAAGTGGTTAACATATTGGCTTGTTAAAGATAAAAATGATTCTTTATTCCCTTACTTCTCACTTGTTAAAATCAAGAAAGAATTAAAGATTAAAAAAGTACTTAGTAAGAAAAAAACTTTCTCATTATTAAAACCAATAATTGCTATTGGTAGTGCTGCTATTTTAATTCTCTCAGTTACTCTTCCAATTCTTGGAACAGTAAGAAATAGAGATGCATTCTATTTTAATACTTCAGATTCATTTGATAAATCATATGTCCTTAATATTACATTCGAAGAAAAACTTGTTAAGAATACTGAATTAGTTAACGAAGATGATTATATTAATTTCATAAACAAGGTAGGTAGTAACTCAACATATTTAACTAATTCTTCTTTCTCCTGTTCTGATATTTCTTCAAACGAGAAAACAACATTTAAATACGATTCAAATTCAACTTCATTTGTAATTGTCGAAAAGACAAATGAAGATGATGAAAAATACTTTGTTCAATATTTCTCAATTGTAGTTGATAGTGACCTTTCTGCAATGGAAATTGATGGAAGATCTATTGCTAGTATTATTTCTTATTCTTTCACTAATGATCGAATTAATATTTCAAATAAAGAAGATATTAATAGGTATGTCTACTTAAGTGGTGACTCTAATTTTGATAGTACAACCTTTGTTGCTGATTGCTATCAAGTTACACCAGTAAATTTGAATAAAGTAGCTACAAATCTAGTACTTATCATTTTCTTAATTAATGTTTTTGCGTTTGCTTATTTCCTTATTCGATATGGAATTGTTGCATCTTTATCTCAACTTGGAACAACAACTTTATTCTCTTCTCTTGCTTTTGGTTTAACTGCTTTATCTTCTATTTCTTTCAATGCTTATACTTCTTTTGGAATTCTAACTGCTATACTTCTATTGAATCTTGCTATTGGTGCATTTGCTACAAAGTTTAAGCAAGTTACAAAAGGAATGAAACTTATTAGTTTGAAAGATGAACAAAAATTATCATTTGTTAATGAAAGTTTCTATTTAATATTTGAAACAGTATCTATATCTTTCTTATCTGCATTTGTTTTATCTATTCCTTTTATGATAGTAGACCTATCTCTTGTATCTTTATCACTATATCAAATGGCAATGTTAATTATAGCTATATTTATGCTTATTGCTGTCTTTATTATTTTATTCTACGTTTTACTTAATAAGATCTCTTTTGAAAAGATTAAAGAAAAGATTAAACTTCGTGCTCAACGAAAGAGAAAAGATGTTGATTTAGTAAAAGCAAATAATGATATAGTTTATGTTGACCAAGATGGTCCACATGAAACTATTATCATTGGTTTAAATGAATTCAAACGTTAGTATGGATTTCTTTAATAAGCTTTTAAACTATTATAATTTTGACCAAAAGAAATATACTGAATATACATCTATACAAAATCTGAATAATATTGTTTTACCTAGTATTACAGATAAATATTTTTCTAAAGTAATTAATAAATTAAAAGAGTTAGTTAAAACTAGTGACAAGGTTTTAATATATGGTGATTATGATGTTGATGGACTAACTTCTACTGCTATCCTTTTTTTGACTTTTAAGAAACTAGGAAAGAAATGTGGATACTTCATCCCTTCAAGATATATTGATGGATACGGACTTACTAAAGAAAAAGTTGAATATTTCCATTCTCTTGAATACAAATATATTATTTGTGTTGATAATGGAATTACATGTTTTGAAGAAGTTGAACTAGCCAAGAAACTTGGAATGGAAATTATTATTATTGACCATCACGATATTCTTGATTCAACTCCTAATACCGAATATATATTTCACCATCACTTAACTAAATTTGTTGATTATGAAGTGGCAGCATCAAGCCTATCTTTATATGTATCTTATTATTTATTAAATAATACTTTCGACTCTTACTTTGTGTTTCTTGCTGGTATTGGAGTTCTTTCTGATGTCATGCCTCTTGTTGGAAATAATCTATTAATTCTTAAAAACGCATATCAAAACTTTATTAAAGAAAAATATGAAAATATTTCTTCATTACTTCCTATAGAAAATATTAATTATGATTCTTTATCGTTTAATTTAATATCCCAATTAAATGCACCAGGTAGAATTGAAACAGATATGATGGCAACAATAAAGACATGTAAATTTTTGATTGAAAAAAATGATGCTAATCAAATAAAGAATATTTCAAAATATCTTCTTGATGTAAATGAAAAAAAGAAGTCACTAATTAATTCATGTAAAGTACTAGATGAATACACTTTAAGTTCAACCCATTCCCACTCATTTGTTATTGATGGAATTACTGGGATTAACGGACTAATATGTTCAAGGTTTTTAAATAAATACAATCATCCTATTCTAGTTTGTGCAAGTGATTATAAAGACAAATCAAATTATGTGTGTTCAATTAGATCACCAATTGAATATGACCTGCTTGAATTTATTAACAAGAATAAGAAAAATATGATTAGCTTTGGAGGTCATAAAAACTCCTGTGGTTTTACAATTAGTAAAACTAAGTATTTTCAAATAGCAACTAGTTTTGCATCTGAAATGGAAAATCAATTCTTATCAATAAATACAAGTAATAAAGCAAATTATATTGAAATTAATTTTGATGATTTAAATTTGGCAAATTATAAAATATATGAATCCTTTATGCCTTTTGGTAATATGCATGAAAAACCTCTTTTTAAAATAAGTATCAATAGACTTAATCTTCGTATAACTGATAAGTTTATTAAAGCCACTAATTCAAATAGTGGTGAAGTAGTTTTATTTTCAAACTTAGAATCAATAAATAGTATCAATAATAGTTCTATTAATTTTTATGGAACTATGAATAAAAATGTATTTAATAATAAAATAACTGTTCAACTTATTGCTCAATATATTGATTAAAAAATACTTCTTTTAGATAAATAAAGTTTAAAAGTTGATTTTCGTTTTTTCACCACTATAATAACTTTGCAATGACAAGTAATGATAAAAAGAAAATCATCGATTATATCTTTACAGATGGGATGCTTAATGTTGATGTATTTTTAGAAAAAATATCTAAAATATCTATTCAAGCTATAGGTCTAAATAACACCTTAAAAGGGTATGTGTTTAACATTAAAAAAATTTTAAAAGTATCACCTAAAAAATATATCTTTTTT
>CACYDF010000017.1 GCA_902773085.1 uncultured Erysipelotrichaceae bacterium | reverse complement strand
ATCTAGATATCCAATTTGAGATCCACCATTATAGAAATTAATTCGATATTTAGTTTCTGTTGGAGTAGTTTCTCCTTGAGATTCACCTCCACTAGAAGGATTCTCTTCTGAAGGAGTTTCTCTAGAAGGAGTAGTATTACTAGCTGGTGTTGTATCTTCTGTAGTACCTAAGCCAGAATCTCCAAAATCAAAACCACCACCTTCTGATGATTCTTCTTCTTCATTTAGGCCATTAAGTAAACCGCATGAATTAATTGAAAAAGTAGTTACGATGGACAGTAAAAACTTAAGTACTTTATTCATACTTATTTAAGTATAGCACATTCATTTTTATAAATTGCCGTTTTTTAGCAAATTGAGACAATATATTTCCTCCGAAATTATTTAATCGCTGTGATATAATTAAGTGGTTATGAATCACAAAATTAAACTTCTCTCTAATATTTTCTTTTGCCTTTTTTTTATCGCAGGATGTGGTTTTGTTAATGGCGAAGATAAGTCAAATGTTGGAGAAAAGGAATTAGCAAACCCAACTTCTTTAAATTTTGATAGTGATAGTCTTACATTATCTGTTGGAGAAAAAGCTAAAATTACTCCAATTTTTGCTCCTACTAATTGTAATAAAAAACTAGATTGGGCTTCTGACGCACCAAGTATTGTCAGAGTAGATAGTTCAGGTAATTTAGAGGCTAAGAAACTAGGTAGATCTACAATTTCAGCTAAGACAGTAAATAGTATTGTTGCTACATGTGTTGTTACTGTTACTGATTATGATGTAGAAAGTATTACATTAGAAACAAATGAGATTGAACTGATTGAAGATTCTACTTATACAATCAGCAATTATAGTATTAAACCAAATAATGCAAAAGCAAATATTAGATTTGAAGTACCTAGCTCTGATTCAACAGTTCTTTCTGTTAATTCCAATGGAGTAGTTAGTGCTCTTAGTAGCGGAAAAGGCGTAGTCTATATTTATCATGATTCAAATGAAAATGGATCATTTAATCAAAACAGTGAAGTATATGCATCACTAAGAGTAACTGTGGTAGAAAAAATAAATATTGAAATGAAAAGCACTGTTAGTGCACCTTTTTACTATAATCCAGATATAGATTTAAATAGTGCAACTAATATTACGATCAATACTTTTAACTTGGGAAGAACTATTCCTTATATTTCTGGGAATCAAGTGCAAACTATGTTTTTACAATATTTAACAAACTTTCTTTATAAGAAGTATGATAATTACTATGCATTTGAAATATGGGGAGGAGCAATTAAACTGTATCCAGATAGTAATCTGATGGTTTTATATAATTGGCAAAACTATATTTCTCCACTTTATTCAAGTAACGGCAGTTTTCCGCTTGATATTTGTTCTCCTAGTAATAATTCGAATATGATTGCGTCAGCTAAGACAAAAGAGATTACCAGTCATAACTCGAATATTAATATTCAACTTTCGGATTATTCTTTAAAAATTATTGAATTTAACGATGAGATTTATCTTCCTTTTGACATTGTTTCATCTTTTGTTTTCAACGATTTTGCTAATTTTGTTTATGATGGAACAAGAATTTATGATTCAAATAAATGTTCAAGAGCAAACGCAGCATATAGAATTCCGCTTTTCTATAGTTCAGAAAATGCTTTTTCGCTTTATGATGATATTTTTGGAAATATTACTTTTTATAAACAAAGCAGTTTGGGAACAAATCAAAAATATCTTTATCGTTCAAGTCAAGCAGATGATTACAATCATTACATAAATGCAGAAATGGTTTTTAATAATGATGGTACAGGGTCATATATTTGTGGTATTAATAATGATGGATCCTACACTACTTTTAATGATCCTAGTTATACAAATTCTTTTTCATTTACTTATGAAGAAGAAGCAGATAAGAAGTTAATAAAAGTTAAAAAGAATGGTAGCTCAAGTTTTAATTATTATATAGGAACTAGTCCATCTAGATTTGGGAAAAACGAGTTCACAAATGAATATAAGAATTATTGGTATAATTCATTATGTTTAAAACTAGATTATTTCTACGGATTAAAATGGAAATTAACAAGTGGGAGTTTTATAGATTTTTTCAAAACGGCTAAATTAAAATTATATAAAAACTGTTTTAGTTATTTTGATCCAAATATTAACCCGGATGTTGAGAAAACGGATACTATTTATAATTTATGTCAAGATGCTAAAACAGTTGATCAAGCATCAAAAATAGTTGCAAATATGTTTGCATATTACTTTGGTGATCGCCACTCTCAATTTATTGCCCCATCTCCTTTTGGTACATCTTCAACTTTTGCTGTAAGTAATTCTAGCGAGATTAACACTAGTCAAAGAGTTACTGAATCATTTAATACATTAGACTCACTCAAAAATAAAAGATCCTCTAATCAAGGTAGTCCAGATGATGATATTTATTACGACTCAGCAAAGCGTTTAGCAGTGTTACAGTTTAGTTCCTTTCAAACCTCTTTAATTCCAAGTAGAACAAATTATGCGTCTTTTGAAAACGATGATGGTTTAGTCTATATTGACGGTAATTTTACACCCCCTTTTGGTAGTAATATAGTATATTCTTCGGTAAACCAGGAAGGATTTAAAAATATTGCCAAACAACTTTCTAAAATAAGTAAGACAACTTCAATAAAGAATATTATCTTTGATATAACTACTAATGGTGGAGGGAAAACAATGCTAGTTCCTTTGCTCCTTGCCTTTATGACCAATGACCCATCCATGGTTGTTAAAAGTACAATTACTGGTGGTATTACTGAGTATCATTATTCAGTTGATTTAAATGGTAATGGTGTATACGGAGAAGAAAGTGATTCTCTTTCATCAAGATTTAAATTCTTTATTCTTCAATCAAGTTATTCTTTTTCTTCAGCATCAGCATTTAGTGCAGTTGCTAAAAATACAGGGGCTGCTACAATTATAGGTGATCAAAGAAGTGGTGGTGGGTCATGTATGGTTACTTATGGAAATGATTCTCTTGGTAATTTATTTAGACTTTCTGGAACTCTAGAATCAATGATGGCTGATGGAAATAGCGGGTATGTTTCAGATGATGATGGAATTATTGCTGACCAAACAATTGACAGAGAATACTTCTATAAACCGAATACACTTGCATCTGCAATTACTGGATTAAAATGAGATTAAAAAGCTTCACTTAACTTGTGAGTTTATATTTACTAATTATTAATTTTCTTTTCTAATTGAAAAGCATATTTCTTGCTTTATTTACCAATTATATAGATTACTTTGTTATTAACAAAAGAACATCTTTATACAGTTTTTTGTATCATTCAATAGTGTGGCTAATTGATTAGATAGTAACCTCTGTTTTATAATATTAGTGCGATTTTATAGATATAAGTAACTGTTAGCCAGAGATTTGTATGAACAATATTTTATCCCAAATGTGGTTGTGTTTCTTTTAAAAAAGATGGGTTTATTAGTAAAACTCACTATCAAAGATATAAATGTAAAGATTTAGAATAAGATAATATTTCTTGTATTCCTCTTTTTAGTCTGTAAAGTTCTAAATTAAATTTGCCATATCTCTCTATTACATTTTCTTCATTATATTTATCTTTAAACGATTTATAGGCATTTAAGCAGTTGTTATATGATTTGTTCTTTAGTATTGATAATCGTGAAATATATGTGGTTATTAGCGACACAATAAACGTTAAATTATTTATTGCTTTTAATTTCCTTACTCTAATTTTTCAAAAGAAAATTATGCTTTTATAAATCTGAAAAATTCTTCTACTCTCCATCTAAGGCGGTATGATTTTAATGCAAGTACACATCCTTCTTTCGTAGAACAATCAATGTTGGTTAAATAAACCCTTTTGTCTTTATAACTATTTACAGATTCTATAACTAACCAAGCTCTTTTTTTTAAGTCTTGATGCCTTACTTCTACTGAAATAAATTTCTGATACATCTTTATGTTTTT
>CACYDF010000016.1 GCA_902773085.1 uncultured Erysipelotrichaceae bacterium | reverse complement strand
TTTTTAAAACATGAAGAATAAAAGCAAAAGAACGAAACTCTTTAATTCCACTAAAGAGCCATTATTTTTATAAGAACATTTATCTTTATCATCATTGAACGAACATCCTTTATTAACGCAATTCATATCTTCATCTATTTTACATTGCGAATCAACTTGAATTTCTTTACAGTTACTAGTAGATGATAATTCATAACATTGTTTTATGGCTAAATCAAAATTATTACATTCACTTTTTGCTAAATCAGAACATAATTTTTCTCTTTTTCTACATTCAGTTTTGGAGTTATCGGTAAAAGCACATATTTCATTTTCTCCTAAAGTTTTTGAATCATCCGCGACACATTTATCTTCATTTCCATCTTTAATAACTTTGCAATTTCCTTTAAGAGTTACTAATCTACAATTATTTTCATTTAAGAATTTATAACATTGATTTTCACTGGTTTTCGGAATATTAGTACATTTATCATTATCTCCATCGGTGTAATCGTTACATTGTTTGTCAACTTTCTTATAAATCCATTTATCATTTTCTTCAATAAAGGCACATTTTTCTGTTTGTTTTAATTCTTTATTTGGTCTTACTTTAGTGTTTCCATTTTCATCAAAAGAGCAAATATCATCTGTCTCATAGCATTGGTTAATATAGAAAGAACATTTTTCTAAATCATTACAACTATTATCTTTATATTCTGTACATTTTTTTCTTATATTGGTACAAGAATTTTTATTCGTTTCATCATCGAATCCACAGTATTCTTTTTTTTCATCCAAAGTAGCACCATCTTTCTTAACACAATAATGTGTATTTGAATTAACTTCACACTTATCATTGATTGTTATTTCTTTACAATTATTTCCATATGTATATATACATTGCTTTTTATCAGCGAGAATTATATGATCTTTTTTATAGCAATCAGCAGGATTATAATAAGTTTCGCATTTTGTTATATCTTTTGGCATACATTTTTTTTCTAATATATTATCAAAGCGGCATTCCATATTTGTTCCAAGATTATTAGTTTTGGTTCCATCTTTTGTGCATACTCCTTCTATTACTGTACAAGGTGATACTATTTCATATTCTTTGCAAACTGAATTAGATAATGAGCATTTCTTATTTGCACTTTTTAGTTTTGTATCTGCTTCACAACGTGTGTCTATTTCACCATAATTTTCGCATTCAGTGACATCTTTTAGTTTACATTTAGTATTCGTAGTATCAAAAGCACAATATTGATTTGAAACTGTAGCAGTAGAAATATCGTAACATTTTAAATTTGATTTATCTATTTCACATTCATTATCTTTTTCATATAATTGACATACATCTTTATCTAAATTAAAACTACAAAATTGATTGGCAACTTCTTCTCCATCACGAACACATTGACCACTAGTATTAATTTTGCATGGAGTTTTTATAGTTACTTCTTTGCAATATATACTATTTTCAACTTTTGTACATGTTTTTCCGTTTGAAGATTTATAATGACTACAATCATTTGAAGAAAGAATTTCTTCACATTTTTTTGCTTCATATTGACAATGTGTATAATCATCATTAAAAGTGCATTTGTCAAATTTATCATCTTTAGCAGAACAATCTTCATTTTTTATTTCACATTTTTCATCTACTGTAACTAATTGACATTCTGAGTAAGGATCTATTTTATAACAATTGTCATTGTTAACAGTGCAACTATTTGCATTTCTAGTACTACAAATTGTTTTTCTAATACATTTATTGTTTGAACTATCCATATCACATTTATATATATTTTCATCGAAAGTTCCTCTTTTTTTACAGGTTTTATCAGTTTCATCTACAGAACAATATTCATCTATTTCCACTAAAGAACAAGTACTAGAAAATTTAATACATTGTTCTTTATCTTCCTCGTTTATTCCTTTCAATCCACCACATTGATCATCGCTAAAATGAGTACAGGGATAATTATACTTTTTACAATGAGTCTTATAATTTTCATATGAACAACTTGCAGTTTGAGATATATCAGATTTTGCTTGACATATATCACTAGTAGTTATTTCACAGCCATCATCTATTATTACTTTTTTGCAGACTTTTATCGAATTATAACCTGATATATAATAATCAATTAAATTACATTTGTTATTTTCGTTTTCACCTTTACATGCGTTATTTTCCATTTTGCATCCTTTTTCTACTTCAACTTCTTCACAATTGGTATTAATATAATTACATTGGTCTTTATAATCCTCATTAAATAATCCACATGTTCCTGAATTAAATTCAAAGCAATTCAATTGATAAGAAATATTCAAGGATATTAAGAAAATATAAAGAAGTAATAAGCTCTTCATTGAATTATTTTTTTCTTTATTTATTTTTCTTTAAATATTTCGAAATTTAAAATTTGAGAGGACAAAATCCTAAAAATAATTAATTTTTTTATTTATTTATTAAATAATTAATTTTTTATTAATTAATTTTTTAACTAATTTTTTAATTAATTTTTAATTAATTAAAATTAAATATTTTTGATTATATATTTTTATAAGAATTTTATTAATTTAATATTATGGGGATTGGGGAT
>CACYDF010000015.1 GCA_902773085.1 uncultured Erysipelotrichaceae bacterium | reverse complement strand
CCATAATTACAAGTTTATCTTTTGCAATCTCGGCAAGAATATCCATAACTTGAATAGAAGTAGTTGAATCAAGTGCACCAGTTGGTTCATCAGCTAATATGATATTTGGTTCATTAACTAAGGCACGAGCAATGGCAACTCTTTGCATTTGACCACCACTAAGCTGATTTGGCATCTTATTAATTTGACTTTCAAGACCAACAGAGATAAGGGCTTTCTTTGCTCTTTCTTCTCTTTCTTTTGCACTTACACCATTTAGTCTTAATGATAGTGCAACATTATGTAATACTGAAAGTTGAGAAATTAAATTGTACGTTTGAAATACAATACCTATTTTTTCATTTCGATATAAATCCCAATCAGCATCTTTGTAGTCACTAGTTGTTTGATTATCAATTATTAAATTACCACTAGTATATCTATCTAGTCCACCAATGATATTTAATAAAGTTGTTTTGCCACAACCACTAGGGCCAAGAATAGAAATAAAACCAGCATTATCAAAGGATAGGGATATTCCCTTAAGTGCCTCAACACTTTGACCTCCTTTTATTTCATAAGTTTTCTTAATATCTTTTAATAGTAACATAAATTAATTTGCCTTGGCTTTATAAAGAGGTTTACTATTTGCATTATTTGTAACTGGTGAAATTTTAGATCCCATAAATAAGACTCTCATTAAAGCAAAACCAGCAAAGCCAATTATTCCAAATGGAAATGACATAAATCCTAGAAGTGATAGTAAGGCAGGGGTTGAACAAAGAGTGATTCCTTGAACAAAAGCCTCATATAAATTAGATTGTACAACGGATGTTTTTCTTCTTTCCATAAGGAAAATAAGTAAGGAAACAACGGCCATTGTGCCAATAGCAACTCCTGACATAATACCAATGTACACCCATGCTTGTCTAATATTTATTATTGCTGCTGCTTCATTTAATGTATGAACAAAAAGGTCGAATGCCCCATTGTCAGTTGCTTCCTTTGAATATAAATATTTTTTAAATGATTGTGAATTTACATTTTTAAATGCACTAGATGTATATCCAAAATAATTTGTTGTAGCACTATTTGTTTTTACAACCTTTGCTATTGGGAAGGAAATAATTCTAATAGCATCTTTACAAAGTAGTAATACTGAATGTGGGTATTTTTGTGGTTGACCTTCATCATTTACATTGTAAATAACAGTAGTTAAGAAATTGGATTGGAATAAAGTAAACTCATCACTATATGCACTTAATTCAGGAATGATATAAACTTCTAAATAAACTACATAATCTGTCATTGCACCTTCTGTTACAGTGAAGGTATTATCAATTACATCATTTTTATTTGTTCGAACTGAATCAACATAAAATGAGTATTCTTTATCTGTAAAACTAGTTATCGAAGTTGAATTAGGATAAATAACTTGGCCAGTTTTTTCTGAATAATCTTTCTTATTTTCTTTTGAATCAACAAAGGTTCCTTTTGCTAAAGAAAGTAATTGACCTTCTGGAAAATCAATTATCTCATCTGTGACAGCTTTTTCACTTTTATTAGAATACTCATCTAAGTGTTCAACATCATATGAAAAGTGCCTTTCTTTTTCTTCTCCAACAATAGAAATCTCTTCAAAATAGTCTCTATTAAATGCCATCTTAATTCCATGATCAATTCCGTTATTATCTATGTTTGCTAAAAAAGAAGCACTCTTAGTTGTGTATCCTAATGAAAGAGGGGCAATCCAACTAATAAATGTAAACAAAATGACAAGAATTGCAATGAAAAATGGAGGTTTTCTCCTTCCATCAATTACAGCTTGATTAGAAAACAAGGATTTAAGTGTATTAAAAACACTTTGTTTTCCACTTAAATACGGTTTCTTATCATTATAGTTTGCTTTATATTGATTACTTTTATAATATTTATTTTTCATATAACTCTACCTATCAACAGCACATATAATAATATAATATATTTATTATATTTTCAATATAACCAGTAGAAAACTAATTTAACTCTTTGATATAATAAAATCTATGAAATGAATTCTAATAAAACACAACGAATTTGTTTTAGAACTTAACTTATGGCAATCGATCAACTAATTAGACCTAATTCATCAAAAGTATCGTTGAAGAGTTATATTACTAGATTCTCCTCCATTTTTGCAATCTATGGATATATTACTTTTACAGTAGGATTATTATCTTATCTTTTACCAATAATTGGGGCATTTGCGCTTGCAATTTATTTTATGCTTGTACTACTATATACAGTTCTTGTTTTAGTTATAACTCTTGGTGCCGGATTCATTTTTGCCTTTGACTCAATTAAAGCACTTTGGTCAATACTAGATAATACCACTGAACTATATGCAAAGTTTTCTGAAATCTCAATAAGAATTTCACCAATTATTTCTGGTGTATCTATCGGTCTCCTTCTTACATCATTAGTTTTATATATACTTTTTGCACAGAACAAGAAAGTTAAAAGTATTGTTCCTAGAAGTTTATTTTTACTTTTTGCAATAATGCTACTTATATTCTCACTATTAGTAGTGTTTGAAATTGGAGTTAATAAATGACAAGGGCTGTAAATATTTATACAAATTCCAAACAAATAGTTCAAAACCTATATGTCAATGGAAAGCCAGTAAAATCTAGATTTGATAAATATATTCTTAAATATGTTTGTCATTTTGAAACCGACCTTTCAACTATTGAAATTGAGTTAAAACAGTCTCATTATTTACTTAACAAGTTATATTTGTTTTTAGAAATTGTTTTTTTTATCATCTCTTTCTTTGGATTATTTGATGAACGACAAACTCGTTCTAATAATCTTTTCTACTATCGTTCCACATTCACTCTTTCAAGTAGTACAAATGATATTGAACTCCAATATCTAAATGAAAATATTGAAGCTTCTAAACAATTTCTTGGTCGTGCATTTGTTGCTACCAAAACTAATTTACATTACTCCATTATCTCCAATGTTGACTTTTTATGTGAAGAACTTATCCGTCGAAGAAAGATAATTAAGAAAACTAAAATTGGTGTTTTCTTTGGTATTTTATTAATCGCTGCTTTGATAGTTGTTTTAACTGTTTTTGTATTTAAAAAGTAATGAATGATTTTGCAATTAGCTTCGGCAAGTATCTTTCAGCAATAAGAATTGATAAACATATTAAAGTAAACGATATTGTTAATATAATTGATTGTAAAAGAATTAGTTATTATTTTTATGAATCTGGTAAGATCCAGTTCCCTCTTTTCTTTCTTCCAAAAGTATGTAATATCTTATCTGTTAATATTGATGATGCTTTTAATCTTTTAAGTAATCCTCCCAAGTATACATCTAATGATGAGATAGATTTTAATCTTCTTTCTAATAACATTAGGACAGTAAGGAAAAACAATAATATCAATCAAATATTATGTGCTCAAAAACTTAAATTTGATAAAAAGACTATTTACAATTATGAATCTGGAAAAGCACCAAATCTTTTATTTATTAAAACTTTTTGTGATTATTTTTCTATAAAGCCTAGTCAACTTTTTTATACAAAAATTCAAACAAATAAATAATATTATTTCTAAGCCATAAAAAGCCTTTTTCATTGTATAATATATAAAGTTTAAAGGAGAGGAGATTTTTTTTATGTTAGTTAATGCTACAAGTATGCTTAGAGCTGCAAAGGCTCATCATTATGCTGTAGGTCATTTCAATACAAATAATCTTGAATGGTCAAAAGCAATATTATTAGGTGCAAATGAGACAAATTCACCTGTTATTATTTCTTCATCTGCTGGAGCAGGTAAATATATGGGAGGATTCAAAACCGTTGCTAATATGGTTAGATGTCTTGATGAATTCCTTCAAATTAAGGTTCCCGTTGCTTTACATCTAGATCATGGAACATATGATGCATGTAAAGCTTGCGTCGAAGCTGGTTTTACATCAATAATGTTTGATGGATCTTCTTTTGAATTAAATGAAAACATCGCAAAAACAAAAGAACTTGTTAATTTAGCCCATAATAAGGGACTTTCAATTGAGGCTGAAGTTGGTGCAATTGGTGGTACAGAAGATGGGGTAACTGCTGATGGAGAAGTAGCAAATCCTAAAGATTGTGCAAAAATAGCTGCTCTTGGAGTAGATTTTCTAGCAGCTGGTATTGGAAATATCCACGGATTATATCCAAAAGACTGGAAAGGTCTCAATTTTGAAGTTTTAGAGAAGATTAACCAAGTTACAAATAAAATTCCACTAGTTTTACATGGTGGAACTGGTATACCAGATAAACAGATCATCCGTGCAATAAAAAACGGAATATCAAAAATAAATGTAAATACTGATTGTCAACTTGTCTTTGCCGAGGCCATGATTAAATACTGTGCTGAAGGAAAAGCTGATGCTACTTTAGATAACGTTGATAAAGGTTACGATCCAAGAAAACTATTAAAGCCTGGATTTGAAGCTATTAAAGCAAAAGTAATTGAAAAGATTAAATTATTTGGTTCTGAAAACAAAGCTGATGATTATCTTAATTTCTAGTTAAGGAAATTAGTAATATGGAATCAGAACTAAATACTAGTAAAGAAATATTAAAATTTGAAAAACTTAAAAGCCAAAAAAGAAGTCACACTTATATTTGGTATCTGCTTTTTGTATTAAGTTTAATATATATTGTCGACGAACTTGCATCTAATTTACTTAACACTTTGCAAGTCGATATGTCGTATTCTATCTTCCCCAACTTGTTTGAAAAAAACATCTATTCTGCAACTGGTAAGTTTTCTTTAGTAAGTGGGGTTGCAACAGCAGTTCTTGTCTTTTCAATGTTTTATAAACCTTTAGCTGATAAGTATGGAAGAAAACCATTTTTGATTATCAATACATTTGGAATGGCCTTTGCTGTATTCCTATGTTCTTTTGCAAGAAGTGAAAGTTCGTTCTTCCTATTTTGGATTGGCTTTTTCTTACTAAGATTCTTTGTTACACCTGATGAACAAGTAGTCTATATAATTGAAACGGTAAGTGAAAAAAATAGGGCTAAAACTTTAGGTATTATTAAAGGAACTGCTGAGATATTTTTAGTAGTAAATTCCCTTCTTAGAATGACTTTTGTTGGTGGAGATATTTTTGGATCAAGGGCTACTAAACAAGATAAATGGTACTTAGTATTTTTAACAATTGCAATCATGTGTTTTGTTGCTGCACTAGTTGCTTTATTATCTACAAAAGAAACTCTTCCGTTTATTAACAATAGATTAAATCAGCTTAAAAATAATGAAGGAAATAACAAAGAAAAAGAAACCAAAAAGTATGGATTTATTAATTCTTTAAAATATATTTTTACTCATAAGAGTTTACTGTTCCTCTGTATATCAACTTTTTTATATTCGCTTTCTTCTAGCCTTATTTCATATTACCAAACTATATTTACATCACACAGGTTGGCACTTTATTCACCAAATACAGCAACCTATTCTAACGATTTAGTCCTCCAAGTTTCTGGTGAATTTAATAGATTATTATTTGTCTATCCATTTACCTGTGGATTACTTACTCTTATCTATGGTTTCTTCTCAGATAAAATAGGCAGGAAGAAAATAACTATTGTTTTAATGTCAACTTCTCTTACTTGCTTTGTTATATATTTATTACTTCTTATTTTCGTTAGTCCTACTCCAACTTTAGACTATTTCCTTGGTTTAATAATTGGTGTCTTTCTAGGATCATTTTGGTCTAGTGGTGATTCTTTAATTATTATGGCTGGAGAGTCTGCAAAAACTGAAAGGCGTGTTAGTGTTATGACTGGTCAATCTTTGTTCTTTGGAACAGGTCAGTTATCATCTCTTTTGTTTGTACTTCTTATACCACTTTTTGGTGATAATGGAGTAAATGAAATATTAAAAGGTATCTACTGTATAACTGTAGTAGGAGCATGTTTCTCTTCTTCATTATTACTTTTATTCTTATTTGTTCCAGAGACTAATAAAAATAAAATTGAAGGTCTTAGTCACGATTAATATATTTGACTATTTCATTTACAGAATCTTCTACTTGTGGAAAAAATCCTAACTTATTATTAAAGCCGTGATGAACACCGTTATATCTAATATAGTCTACTTTAACTTTATTTTCTCTTAGTGCTGAAACAAAGTACTCGTATTGAATTCTTAACCCATCATACTCAGCACCAAAGATTAACATTTTTGGATATTTCTTTAAGTCATAAAACAAAGGTGATAATAAAGGATCTTTTGGATTATCTTTATCACTTAAATAAATAGACATAATTAGTGATACTAAAGAGTTCATTCCTTTTTCATCACTTCTACCAAGTATTAATCTTGGAATTATATATTCTCTTTGCTTTTCAGGAAACACATAATCATTTTCATTCCATTTATATGGTAGATCAAAAGTTAAAGCTAAGGATGGATAATATAATATCATTCCTTTAACCTTTATTTCTTTAGTTAACTGGTAGACTGCTAAAGCCTGATTTGCACCACTTGAATCACCAGAAATAAAAATATTATCTAAATCTACTTTATATTGTTTGTAATTCTTCTTTATGTAAGATATCAATGTTAATACTTCATTTATAGCTATTGGAAACCTTGCTTCTGGTGCTAAAGAGATATCCACATTAAAAATAACGCAATTACCTCTTTCAGAGAGCAATTTAAGCATATTTTCTTGTTCAAACGGACTTCCTGCAAAGAAGGAACCCCCATGAATATAAATAATTGCCTTCCTTTTTACCATATCAAAAGGCTTTCTCGGGTAGTATACCCATACTTTAAACGTAAACTTTTCGTAAGATAAGTATATACAGTCCGTAATCATCTCTACTGTATTCAAATTAATTGAAGGGAAACCTTGTGAATTTCTTATTGTTTCAACATCAACTTTTTGAGCTAACCTATCTTTAAGCGTCTTTTTAGAAAGTTCAAATTCTCTTTGATCTAAACCACCTTTTTTGCCCTTAACTAAACTCTTAACAAAAATACTAGTATCAAATACTTTAACTACTTTTCTACTTTTTTCTAATTTATTTAATAATGATAAAGAATAATTACTTTTCAATATCAATAACCTCTTGCATTATTTTCTTTTCTTTTTCAAGGTTATCTGAAACTTCTTCACCTAAAAAGAAGCATGTAGCTAAACCAGGTCCTATATTTATTGCTGAGTTAGGATAGCATTCATTTAAAATTATTTCTTTACATTTAATCTCTTTTTCAATCCTAGCTTTAAGTAAATTTGCATTCTCTAATCTATTTGTGTGAGAGATAAAGAGAATTTGATTTTCACTATCAACAATACTTTTCTTAATATAGTTAACTGTAATGTTGATTGCAGATTTAATACCTACAGCTTTTGCAATAACTGAAGTGCGACCATCCTTGTCAAAATCGCCTAATGGTTTTATCCCAATAAAGGTCCCAAAAAAAGCTTTTGCATTTGTGATTCTTCCCTTCCTAGAAAGATAGAATAAATCATCCATTGGACCCATCTGATGTATCCTATGTTTAATAGTATTTAGATACTTAACTGTTTCACTAAAACTATGTCCTTCTGATCTATAAATTGAACCATAAATTCCAAGGAGGGTAATTGCTGAAGAATATCTTAGTGAGTCAACTATTTCTATCTTCCTATCTTTATATATTCCATCTAATTGTTTCTTTGCAAGCTGTGCAAAAGTAAAAGATCCAGAAAGAGAATTTGAAATAGAAATGTAAATAATATCTTTACCTTTTTCTAAGTATTCTTTAAACCTATTAAAAGTCTCTTGAGTAGATGGTGGAGAAGTAGTGAAAGTCATTTTTTTGCTTTTCAGTTGCGAGTAAAAAGTATCTCTAGAAATAAACGACCAATCTAGATAAGAAACAACATCTTCACCAGTTGGTAAAGTTATATGACCGGGGATATAATCTAAATTATATTTTTCCCTTAATTCTTTATTTGCGTCACTACAAATATCTAAGATAATAACAAAATCGTCCATAAAACAACCCTTCCTTATAATTTACAATTTTAATAATTTAACTAAAGTTTTTTCTAAATCTTTTAAATCATGTGTTGGCTCATATCTACCAACTACTTCTCCGTTTTGATCAACTACAAATTTTGTGAAGTTCCATTTTATATCACTACTTTTTTCATAATTAGGATCAGCATTTTTAAGCATCTTATCCATATTCTCAGCCATTGGTCCTTCACCAAATCCTTTAAATGGTTGTTTGCTTTTTAAGAATGTAAATAAAGGAATTTCTTTCTCTCCATTTACGTCTGCTTTTTTCATTTGTTCAAATGTTGTGTTATAATGTAAAGTACAAAAGTCATGTATCTCGTCGTCACTTCCTGGTGCTTGATTTCCAAATTGATTACATGGAATATCAAGTATTTCTAACCCCTTTGAATGATACTTTTTATATAGTTCTTCAATTGGGGCATATTGTGGAGTAAAACCACATCCTGTAGCTGTGTTTACAATTAGTATAACTTTCCCTTTTAAATCCTTTAATTGTAAAATAGACCCATCTCTTTTTTCGATACATAAATCATAAAATGTTTTCATAATTTACCTCTCTCATTTTAAGTTTTTTTACAACCTATAATATTATACAATTAAATCATTCAATTATTATTATTTATTGTTAATTATATATTATAAATATATATTTTATTGTATAATTGATATTGCAAAAATATTGGAGTTTATAATGAAAAGTTCTGCATATTATGTACGCAAGGGAATTAGATATTCTCTTCACTACTACATGAAACACCCACATCGACTTTTTTTATGTTTAATTATTGAAATTGCAAAGGTTGTTGCTTTACCATTTTTAATACTTAATCCATCACTAGCAAAGATGCAATTTAATCATACAAAAATGTTATATGAAACTAGAGATGCTAGTTATTCAAAAAGTTTTGATGATGCAGATAAAAACTATTTAAACAGATTTTTGTTTTGTACAATTTTCTTCTTCCTCTCTTTAGTTATCTCTGGATCTGTTTATGGACTTTTCTATCTAGTCCTATTTTTAATTAAAAACATGTTTACTAATTTCTTAGGTGCAGAGTCTGCTCAAGTTACTGCTCTTAATAATGTGTTTAATGTTTTTGGTATTTTTGCTCTAATTCTTGGTGGAGTTGTTTTAGTTTATTGCTTAATTAATTTTTCAGTCGGAAATTTTATTTCATGCGCAAGTAATTCTTTAACTCTAGGCGATGTTTTTTATAATACATTACTTACAATGAAGAAAAATGCAGCCAAAATATTATTAGTCTTCCTTTTATACTTCCTTTTAATTT
>CACYDF010000014.1 GCA_902773085.1 uncultured Erysipelotrichaceae bacterium | reverse complement strand
TGATAAAACCATGAAGCGTCACACGGATAACGTTTCATTAATTCTGTATATGAATACTCGCAATCTATTATATGCTCTTTAATTAAATTTAAATCTTTTTTTGACAATGAACCATAAGAAGAACTTAATGCTCCGGTTTTTGCTGTATTCAAAACATTCCAACCTAATGAAATATAGTATTGTTTCCACCAATCTTCTCTTTCTCCAGATTGTCTTAAACTTATAATATCATCTTCTAAAATTGTTATTTTTGGTAATTCTTTATCTTTAAAATATTCATAAAACTTTTTACCTTCTTTCTTTGGATTTAGATATTTATGATCTCTGTCTCTTCTTCTTAAATCATTTGTTCTTCCAACATATACAGTGCGTTTTTCTTCTATTATATACGCATATATAAAATAAGTTCCAGTTTTGCCAGGAAGACTATTATCTAACATTAATTTTGGAAATACTTTTTTCATTAAATCTTGGTGTTCTAACAAATATTTATAAGCACCCAGATATAAATTGGTAAAATCACTTATTTTTTTCCATTCTTTTTCAGAAGCATGTTTTTTTATAGTTGCTTCTGTCCAATAACCATTTGGAAAACGTATTTTACCATATTTCGTGTAATTAAATAACGTTTCTCTCTTGTTTAATACTTGAAATGGCACATTTTTATGAAAACAAACATCTTCAACATAAACATTATAATATACACTATTATATTTTTTTTCATATGTTACTGTTATTTCTTTATCTGTTTCGTTCATACTTTTAAACTTCATTTTGAGTTCTTCGCATCTTCTTTCTGGTCCTTTAATATCAGTCACGCGATTACGTTTCATCAAATTATCATATGTATTTGTTATCTTTTCATTATAACGATTGATTACTTTAAATCTATAGCAATGACCATATTTACAAACGTGTATTTCAAACGGTCCATCTTCTGGACATACTTTTGTAAAATGTTCATTCAGTTTTTTAATAAATTCAATGTCTCTTTCTTCTTTTATTGTAAATTCATGTCCCTTTAATTTGAAGTCATAACCGAATTTATTTTTAATAAAAGCATACCAATAAAGACTACTGTTTTCTTTACTACTATTCCTGAAATCAGTAATCGTTTCAAATTTTGATACTATCAATTCAATTTCTTTTTTAGTTGGCCATTGTCTTGGTATACGTGGTTCTTTCTTTTTGACATATTTAGGAAGAAATAAACGATTTAGATTTTCCTTTTCAACAATTGATAATTGTTGATATTGATTTTGAAAAAAACAATTGAATTTAGTTTTATCACCTTTACAAAGTGAAATGGCAATTGATAGTTTATAATATAAATCTTTTTTCCAAAAACCGGATGGCAAATTAACACAACTTGCTATTTTTTGTTTTAATAACTCTATTATCTTTTGAACAGTGTAATCCGGTTTTTTAAACAAAGAAATAATTTCTTTTTTTGATATTTTGTCAGATGACCAACGCCAAACAAATCCATATGCAACTTTTCTTTTACCATTACAAACTTGTCCTATTTTGCCATGATTCCTATTAGAATGGCAGAAAAACATTTCAGCTTCTGAAGAAGAGTTCCATGTTTTAACGTATTCTCCAGAAATTGTATATTGTTTTACTTGTTTTTTTAACATTTGATTATGTAAATTATATTTTTATAAATGCAAAATTACAAATAATTTTTTAAAAACACGCATTGTGTTTAATAATTTAAGTTTTTTAAATACGTTTTGAATATAATGTTAAATAACTCTAAAATAATAGACAAGACATCTTCCTTCTCCGTAAAATACGCATGAAAGAATATGTTTTATATGTATATACAGATGCATCGTGTGATTCGAGACTGGATACGGACACTGGTGTCATTGCTTTTTCTGTTTAGAATCGTAATGACCGTTCTTGACCGTTATGTTATGGCTTTTGACAGTTATAGTGACTCAAATATACGTTACGAACTTATTGCGATTCTGGAGGCGCTGTCGTATATTTTGATGAATTATCTGGGAAAACGGGTTAGACTAATCACAGATTCAATGGTTCATAGATGTATCGTGACTTTTTCAGTTGAGACGTAACGAATACACAGTATAAATATGAGATATTCACCGGGACTCCTATGCAGAATAAGAACGAGTAGTATCTTTGAACATCCTCTCAAGTTACTGTAAGGAAAAATTATTATAATCATTTCGGATTGTTCCATGACTATTTCCTAACGGATTTAACAACTCCAAACAGTGTTTAACAGTTTTCTAAATAAATGTTTAAATTTTACATCAATTTTCAAGCTGTATCTGAATTATGATAAATACGAGTGTTAATTTTAACCTAAATTTAACGGAATTTCCCGACTGTTAATTTAACTTAGGTTTCTGTTTTATAATTTTAGGAAGTCCTAAATTCTCTTTTT
>CACYDF010000013.1 GCA_902773085.1 uncultured Erysipelotrichaceae bacterium | reverse complement strand
TGTTTCAGTTGCTGCTGCTTGTATTCCATTCTTGGAAAATGATGATGGTAAAAGAGCCCTTATGGGATCTAACATGCAAAGACAAGCTTTACCTTTGTTACAACCTGAAGCACCATTTGTTGGTACTGGTTTAGAAGATAAAATCGCAAGTGACTCTGGTTCTGCTGTTATTTGTTTAGCAAGTGGAAAAGTCACTTATGTTGATGGAAATAAGATTGTCGTCTTAGAAGATAAATCTGGTCAAGAAAAAGAATATGAACTTAGAAAGTTTATCCGTTCTAACAAGAGAACTTGTATAAATCAAGTTCCAATTGTTAAAGTCGGTGATAAAGTCAAAGAAGGTCAAATCATTGCTGATGGTCCTTCAATGGATAAGGGTGAACTTGCCCTTGGTCATAACGTCCTTATTGCTTTTGCAACTTGGCACGGATATAACTATGAAGATGCTGTTTTAATTTCAAATAGATGTATTACTGAAGATTTATTTACTAACTTAATTATTGAAGTATATTCAATACAAAGAAGAAAGACTAAATTAGGTGATGAAGAATTCACTCGAGATATTCCAAATGTTCCAGATAGTAAAAAGACTTTCCTTGATGAGAGAGGTATTATTATTCCTGGTGCTGAAGTCAAAGAAGGTGATATCTTAGTTGGTAAGACTACACCAAAAGGTGAAACTGCTGAATCTAATAATGATCACTTATTAAAGGCAATTTTCTCTACTAAATCTGATGAAGATAGAGATACATCTTTAAGGGTTCCTCATGGAGGAGAAGGTATCATTCTTTCAGTTAGAAGATTCTCTCGTGCAAATGGTGATGAACTTCCTTCAGCTGACATATTAGAAAATATTGACGTATATGTTATCCAAAAGAGAAAGATTCAAGTTGGTGATAAGATGTCAGGAAGACATGGTAACAAGGGTGTTATTTCTAAAGTATTACCAGTTGAAGATATGCCATTTATGCCTGATGGTACTCCAATAGATATTTGCTTATCTCCAATGGGTGTTCCATCCCGTATGAATATCGGACAAGTTCTTGAAGTTCAACTTGGTTACGCTTGTAAAAAACTTGGAATTAAAGTTTCTACTCCTGTTTTTGATGGAGCTAGTAGAGCTGAAATTCAAAAGTTTATGAATGTTGCTAATATTGAAAAAGACGGTAAGACTGTTTTATATGATGGTCAAACTGGAGAAAGATTCGACTCAAGAATTGCTGTCGGTGTCATGTATATGATCAAACTTGACCACATGGTCGAAGATAAGCTTCATGCACGTGCTGTTGGTCCATACTCACTTATTACTCAGCAACCACTTGGTGGTAAGGCTCAAAGGGGTGGTCAAAGATTTGGTGAAATGGAAGTTTGGGCACTTGAAGCTTATGGTGCTGCTTATACATTACAAGAAATGCTCACTATTAAATCAGATGATATGATTGGTAGAAATAAAACATATGAAGCTATTATCAGGGGTAAGAGCATACCTCGACCTAATATGCCTGAATCAACTCGTGTTCTAATTAAAGAATTACAAGGTTTAGGAATCAATGTTGATTTGCGTAAGAGTGATAATTCCTTTATTAATATTGATACAATTAGTGAACAAGCAGAGTATCAATCACGTCGAATTAAATCAGAAATTAGGACTTTTGATACTAGAAAAGAAAAAGATGGAAGTGATGAAGAATTTGTCAGTTTTGATGATGAAGAATTTGATAGTTCTATCTATAATCAAAATGACAATAGTGATATGGATGAGGAGGAATAATTATGTTTGATTTAAATGATTTGTGTTCAATTAAAATTTCTCTTGCTTCTCCAGACCAAATTGCCGAATGGGGTCGTGGTGAAGTAACTAAATCTGAAACAATTAATTATCGTAGTCAAAAACCAGAACCAGATGGACTTTTCTGTGAAAGAATTTTTGGCCCTGTCAAAGATTACGAATGTCACTGCGGACATATGAGAAAAACTTCTTCTGCCGGAAAGATTTGTGATAAGTGTGGTGTTGAAGTTACACTTAAAGCAGTTAGAAGAGAAAGAATGGGATCAATTAAACTTGTTAGCCCCTGTACTCATATTTGGTATGTTAAAGGCTCACCATCAAAAATGGCCTTAACTCTTGGTGTTTCACCAAAACAACTTGAAGAAGTTGTCTATTATGTTTCAAGTATTGTTGTTAATCCTGGTGAATCCAAGATTATGAAAGAAAGAGATATCCTTGATGAAAGAACCGCAAGAGAAGTTTTCGGTCAAGTTATTGAAAGTGAAATCCTCCCTAGTGGTAAGATTCATGAAGGTGAAAGAGATTATGTCACTGCTCAAGACTATGTTTTGAAATTAAAGAAGTCTTCATATCCATTTGACTTTTTAACTACTTCTAAGTTTATTTCTAAATATATTGGTTGTGAAGTTGGTAAAGGAGCTCCTGCTATCTTATCTTTACTTCAAAAGATTGATGTAGATGCTGAAATCGAAAGTGTAATTGAAGAACTAAAGAATTCATCATCAGATAAAAATCCAAAGAGAGTAAAGGCAATGAAGCGTTTGGATGTCTTAAAATCATTCAAGAATTCTGGTGTTAAACCTGAATGGATGATTATTTCAACTCTTCCTGTTATCCCACCAGATTTACGTCCTATGATGCAACTTGATGGTGGTAGATATGCTGCAAGTGATATTAATGAATTATATAGACACGTTATTAATAGAAATAATCGTTTAAAGAAAGAAATTGAAGTTCATTCTCCACAAGTTATTTTAACTAATGAGCGTAGAATGCTTCAAGAAGCTGTTGATGCTTTAATTGATAATTCAAGAAGAAGTAAACCAACAATGTCTTCAACAAATACTGTCTTGAAGTCACTTTCATCTTCTTTACAAGGTAAGCAAGGAAGATTTAGACAAAATCTTCTTGGTAAGAGAGTTGATTATTCTGCCCGTTCAGTTATTGCTGTTGGTCCAGATCTTAATATGGATGAATGCGGTATTCCAAGAGAAATGGCTGTTATGCTATTTAGACCATTTATCGCTCACTATTTAACTACAACTGCAAATACTGATGTTACTACTCAATCTAAAGCTGATGAATTAATTGCAAATAATGACCCACGTGTATTTGATGCAATTGAAGAAATAATTAAGGAACACCCAGTTTTACTTAATCGTGCTCCTACTCTTCATAGACTTGGTATTCAAGCATTTAGGCCAAAACTCATTGAAGGAAAAGCAATTAGACTACATCCTTTAGTTTGTCCAGGATTTAATGCTGACTTTGATGGAGACCAAATGGCTGTTCATGTTCCTCTTTCAAAACAGGCACAAGCTGAAGCAATGAACTTGATGCTTGCTAGTAGGAACATTCTTAAACCAAGTGATGGAAAACCAATTTGTGTTCCTTCCCAAGATATTATTTTTGGCAACTACTATTTAACTTTAGAAGATGACCAAGAATTAATGGATTCTTATATTAAGTATTATCAAAAAAGAAATGACCAAGAGATGGTCAAGAAGTTTAAAGAATATCAATCTTATGAAGGAAAAGTCTTCTCTGATCCTGAGACTGTTATTCGTACATATGAAACTGGAAAGATATCTTTACGTACAAGAGTATTTGTTTTAGCAAAGACAATTGATAAGACTGATTTTACTAATGAACAAAAGAAGAAATATCTTTTAACTACACCAGGTAAAATTATATTTAATAGTATTTTCCCTAATGATTTCCCATATATCAATTTCCCACTTAAGAATGAGGGAAAGAAAGAGTTTGAAAAGAACTTAGAAGCAACTCTTGATAGTTTCTTTGTTTCCTTAGAAGAAGCAAGAGAAAAAGTAATTGCAAGTGGTAAAAAGACTGCAAAAGATGACTTCAATCCATTTGTTGAATATGTCAAACTTGTTCCACTTCGTAAACCAATTGACAAGTCGGCTATTCAAGTTATTATGGATCACGTCTTTAGAAAATATCAAGCTATTGAAACTTCGAAGATTATGGATGGTTTTAAGAATCAAGGCTTCTATTATTGCACTAAATCTGGTTTAACTATTTCTTTAGGTGATATTGAACCATTTGAAGGAAGAGATAAGATTTACGCTGAAGCATATAAGAAAGTTAAAGAAATTAATTCTGATGCTGAACTTGGTTTCTTCACTAATGAACAAAGACATGAAGCTGTTGTTGAAGTTTGGAATAAAGTTAAGAATGGTCCAATTACTGAACTACTTAAAGAGAAGATGGCAAAAGAACCACGTAACCCAATGTTCATGATGATGGAGTCAGGAGCTAGAGGTAGTAAAGATAACTACACTCAACTTATTGGTATGAAGGGTTGTATGCTTGACTCAACTGGACGTACAATAGAAATCCCTGTTACTGATTGTTATGCTGATGGTTTAACTGTTAGCGAATACTTTACTTCTACTCATGGTACTAGAAAGAATGGTGCTGATACTGCATTAAAGACTGCAAACTCAGGTTACTTTACAAGAAGACTTGTTGATCTTGCTCATGCTATAGTTATTACTGAAGAAGATTGCCACTGTGATCATGGTGAAGTTGTTGAGAGAATAATTGGTGATCACGGAGATGAAATTGCTGACTTGTATTCTAGAATTGTTGGTCGATATTCCATGCATGATATTATTTCTCCAGTTAATGGTGAAAAACTTTGTGAAGCAAATACCTTTATTAGTGAAGATATTGCTAGAAAGATTGTCGATGCAGGAATTACTAAAGTTGAGATTAGATCTGCTTTAACTTGTGAATCACATGATGGAATCTGTGCCCATTGTTATGGTAGAAACCTTGCGACTGGTCAACTTGCAGAAATCGGTGATACTGTTGGTATTATGGCTGCTCAATCAATTGGTGAACCTGGTACTCAACTTACATTAAAGAACTTCCACACTGGTGGTGTTGCAGGTCAAAAAGATATTACAACTGGTTTACCACGTGTTATTGAACTTATTGAAGTTAACAAGTTGAAGGCAAAAGATTCTTCATTAATTTCTACAATTAATGGTGTTGTTACTTCAATTGAAGAACTTGGTTTAAGACACGTCTTCAAAGTTAAAAACAGCATTGAAGAAAAAGAATTTGAATCTTATCCTAATGCAGTTCCAAATGTTGTCGTTGGTCAAGAAATTAAAGCCGGACATCCTTTAACTAAAGGACATATTAATCCACAAGCTTTGCTTGAATGTTCTGATTTAGCAACAACAAGAGATTATATTATTAAAGAAGTTAAGGCAGTTTATAAAGATAATGGTATTGAAATTGCCGATAAACATCTTGAAATTATTGTCAGATTAATGACTAATAAGATTTATGTTATTAATCCTGGTAATACTGATTTACTTCCTGGACAAAGAGTTAATGTCTCTATATTTACTGCAAAGAATAAAGAAGCATTTGCAGAAGGCAAAAATCCAGCTGTTGGTAGACCACTAATTATCGGTGTTAAAACTTCAGCACTTGATACAGAATCATTCCTTTCTGCTGCATCATTCCAAGAAACAACACGTGTTCTTACAAATGCTGCAATTAAAGGTAAGGTTGATTATCTTGTTGGACTTAAGGAAAATGTTATCGTTGGTAAGTTAATTCCTGCTGGTACAGGTTTAAACAAACATAAAGATATTCAACAAAACGAAGCAGTTGATATGTAAAATAAATAGCTCCTATTAGTAGGAGCTATTTTTATGCGACCATAATTTAATGGTAGAATTTCTCCTTCCCAAGGAGAATGCACGGGTTCGATTCCCGCTGGTCGCTATTTTTTATTTGTAATAATAATTTAATGCTTTTTTAAAATATTCATCAAGAGGTACAAAACAAACTATTTTCTTTTTTGTAATAGGATGAATAAATTCAATTTTATATGCAGTTAAGCATTGACCATCAGTAAGATATTTATTACTTCCTCCATAAAGAGTATCTCCAACAATTGGATGATTAATAAAACTTAAGTGTGCTCTAATTTGGTGAGTGCGTCCAGTTTCAAGTTTGCATTTTAATAAACTAACATTATTTTTATATGTAATAAATTCAAAGTGAGTAACTGCATTTCTTCCACTTACTGTATTAACTTTTGCTTTCCTTACTGTATGGTTAGGTTTAGTTAGTGGAGCATCAACTTTAAACAGTTTGTCTTTAACTTTTCCGTTAACTAGAGCAAGGTATTCTCTATGCATTTTTCCTTTTTGAATTTCTTGTTGAAGTAATTCAAGAACATTTTGTTTATATGCTATAACAAGAATTCCTTGAGTATCTTTATCGATTCGATGAACTATTCCAGGTCTATTATTAATATCTGTAATTTCATATTTAAAATTCGGATCTTGCTTTAAAAGATAATTGACTAGTGTATCATTTTTATGTCCACTAGATGGGTGAACAACAAGACCTCTTTTTTTGTTTATAATTGCAAGATATTCATCTTTATATAAATAGTTAATTTCTATTGTATCATCAGGAATAATTTGAGTATTATTATCTGGTAAAGCAAAATCAATAGTTATTTCATCTCCAACATCTACAACTTGAGATGATTTAGTAACTATTTTATTATTGATTTGAATATTACCTGCTTTTATTAACTTAACAACTTGTGAACGTGAATAGGAAGTATTACTTGCAATATATTGATCTAATCTAGATAATTTATTAACTATAAGTTTATTAATCATATTGTGCTGTTTCATGCTTTTTAATTAACATAGTATTAATTCCAATATATATAAGTCCAAGAATTATTGTAACAAATGAAGCGACAACACATACATCAGCAATATTGAAGATTGCATTAAATCTAAACACATGACTTACATCAATAAAATCTATTACTCCACGATAATAATAAGGGTTATTAGCAAGTCGGCCAAATCTATCAACAAGATTTCCAAAACAGCCTGCAAGGATTAAAACAAAGGCTAATAATCCAAATTCTGGAATTCTATCAAAATATACAGTATAAAAATAAAAAAGGACTATAAACATTACTAATGATAATAGTGGTAAGAAAATTCTACCAAATGAATCATTAGATAAAAATGAGAAGGCAGCTCCAGTATTAAATGATAGTCTAATATTAATCATTCCAAAAAAACTATACAGATTGGAATTAATTCTTACGACATCATCAGGAATAGATCCAAATCTATCAATATATAATTGATAAACACCGATTTTAGTTAGAATGTCAAATAGAATTAGTAAAAGAATAATGGAAGTATATATTGAATATTTAATCCAGTTTCTATATTGAAAAAAAGGGCGATAGTAATTTTTAATCTTTGTAAGCATATTATTCATCTTTTAATACTTCATGACACCTTTTACATATATTATTTTCATCAATTTTAACAGTATCTTTATAATAATTCCAGCATCTATCGCATTTAACATAGTTTGTTTTATTAATTGAGTTTTCTTTTCCAAGTTTAAAAGATGCAATCATAAAGATAAGTGGTATATCACTAAAATTCTTTTTGATAACTTCTTTTTCTTTTTGAGAAGATGGGCAGTAGACAACATCAACTTCACTTGTTTGCTTTACAATATTATTTTGTCTAATATTTTCAATGAGTTTGTTAACATTATTTCTTACATTGATAAGAGTAGAATATTCATCAAGAAGATTTTTATCAACTGTTCCTTTTGGATAATCTAACATTGTAATGCTAGGCTTCTTCTTTTTTAAATTTAGATAAGAATAAATTTCTTCACAAGTAAAAGAAAGAATAGGTGAGTAGGCAATAGCAATTTTATATGCAATATTAAATAAAATATATTGAACATTTTTTCTTTTAACTGAATCAACTTTTTCACAATATAAAATATCTTTGTTATAATCAAGATAAAAAGAAGACAAATCATTTACAAAGAAATTATTTACAATATCACTAACCTTTTTAAAGTCATAGTGGTTATATGCATCTTTCATTTCAGCAATTACTGAGTTTAACTTATTTAGCATTAATGCGTCAACATTAGAAAGGTTAGTAGGTTTATACGAAGTATCATAATAAGCACCTTCATCATTGTTTTGTAAATTGGCTAGTATAAATTTAATCGTATTTCTGAATTTTCTATACTGTTCAGAACAGACCTTTAATAAGTCAGAGGATAGTTGAATTTCTGCAGCTGTGTAATCGATTGTTGTAGTCCATAATCTTAGAATATCACCACCAAATGTATTGCAAATTGATTGTGGATCAATTCCGTTTTGTTTTGACTTTGAAAACTTCTCACCATATTGATCAACAATGAAACCATGTGTAATTATATTTTTATATGGCTTTATATTTTGTGTTGCAACTGAAAGAATTAAAGATGAATTATACCAACCACGGTATTGATCATTTCCCTCAAAATATACATCAGCAGGGAAAGGATATTTTAGTTTTTTATTAACTGCATAAAATGATGAACCTGAATCAAACCAAACATCCATAATATCTTTTTCTTTTGTGTATCTATTTTTTGGAGAATGAGGATTAGTATATCCATCAGGTAAAAAGTATTTTGCATCTTTTTCATACCAAATATCAGAGCCAAATTCTAAAAAGATCTTTTTAATATTGGCAAAAACTTTTTTGTCTAAAATAGGAGTACCATCTTCACAATATATAATTGGAATAGGAACACCCCAAAGCCTTTGTCTTGATATGCACCAGTCATCTCTATCTGAAAGCATATTTTTAAAACGTATTTTTCCCCAAGAAGGAATATACTTAACTGAATTAGCTTCTTTTAGTAATTCTTTCTTAATCTTAGTTAAAGAACAGAACCATTGAGTAGTTGCCCTAAAAATTGTTGGTTTTTTTGTTCTCCAATCGTGTGGATATGCATGTGTAATATCGTGTGTAGCCACTAAATTACCATTTTCTTCAAGCAATTTAATGACATTTTCAGAACAATCCTCAAAAAACTGACCTTCAACTTCTTTTCCAGCATATTTATTCATGTATCCTTTTTCATCAACTGTACATTCAATTGGTAAAGAATATTTTTTAGCAATACGATAGTCATCAGCACCATGTCCAGGGCCAAGATGAACAATACCTGTACCACTTGCATCACTTACGTAGTCATCTACTACAATTGGAACTAATCTATTTTGATATGGATGTTTTACCTTAGTTTTTTCAACATCTCTACCAGTAAATGTTTCAATTAGTTTTACATTTTCATATTTACATACAGAAATAATCTCATCTTTTTTAGATTCTAGAAAGACAACATTTCCTTTATTAGTTGAATATAATCCATATGTTAATTTTGGATTAAAACAAATTCCTTGATTAGAAGGAATAGTCCAACCAGTTGTTGTCCAAACAAGAACCTTATCACCAATAGAAAGATACTTATTGCTTTCTTTAACTTCAAAAGTGAAATAAATACTTTTTGATGTAACATCTTTATATTCGACTTCTGCTTCTGCAAGAGCTGATTCACTTGACCATGACCAGATAACAGGTTTTAATCCACGATAGATTAAACCTTTTATTGCCATTGAAGCAAAAATATCTAATTGACTAGTTTCATATTTTTTATCTAGAGTAAGATAAGGATTATCATAATCACCTATCAATCCAAGTCTTAGCATTTGCTCTTTTTGAATTTTAACTTGTGATAGTGCATATTCCCTACAAGCTTCCCTGAACTCTTTAGGAGAAACATTTTTTCTATCAACACCAGACTTGGTAACACATAATTCAATTGGTAAACCGTGAGTATCCCAACCTGGAGTATAAGGAACATAGTATCCATCTAGATTCTTGAATCTAATGATGATATCTTTAATAATCTTATTTAAAGCATGGCCAGCGTGAATAGAATTATTTGCATATGGGGGTCCATCATGTAAATAGAAAGCCTTTGATCCTTTTCTATTGGATAATAATTTTTTATAGATATTTAACTTTTTGTATTTTTCAATTAAAAGAGGTTCGTTTTCTGGTAGGTTTGCTCTCATTGAAAATTTGCCTTTCGGCATAATTAAACTATTTTTAATATCCATACTACTTTCCCCCTTTTTAGTTTTGTGAATATTTATATAGGAATATTGCAGCAGCACTAGCTACATTTAAAGAATCAAAGTTAGACATATTTATTTTAAGTTTCTCTCCTAAGACTAAATATTCTTTTTTAATTCCTTTTCCTTCGTTACCAAATACAAGAATAAAAGGTTCAATAAGTTTGTCTACTTCCATAATATCTTTTCCGTCAATACATGTTAAATAAATATTGTATCCTCTACATATTGAAAGTAAATCATTATGGATTATTGGAAGATGAAAAATCGCTCCTTTTGATGCTTGGATAACTTTACTATTATATAAAGAAACTGAGTCTAATGAAAGAACTAAACTTGAAAAATTAAAAGCCAAAGAACTTCTTATAATAGTTCCTACATTTCCTGGGTCTTGTAAATTGTCTAAATATACACATCTTTTTCCTAAATTATTTGAATATTCTTTTTTACAAATTCCAATAATCTTTTGATTCAAAGATTGAAAAGACGATATTTCTTTATACAAATTTTTGCTTATATAAGTAGTCTTTATATTATTAAACTGCTTAGTTACATCATTTTCTTCTACACAAATAATTTCTTTAAGGCAAGAATTTTTATATGCTTCAAAAACTATGTCTTTTCCTTCAACTAAAAATAATGAATTAGCACTATATCCCTTTTTTAGCTTAATTAATTCTTTAAAATAGGGGTTTTCTTTGCTAGAAATGTATTTAAACGCCATTTTCACCATCGAAAAAGCTATTATTTATATAACTTTGAAGTAAATCATAATTTGGGCAGAAGGATTTTAGAAGAGTATAAAACCTTGGACCATGAGAATGCTCAAAAATGTGACATAATTCGTGAATAATTATTGCATCAATAATTTCTTCTTTAAAAGAAAAAAGTCGATAATCAAATTTTAATTGCTTCTTAGTTGGGAAACAAATACCATAATAAGAAACAAATAAACCTGATCTAATTGTCCATCCTTTCATATCTAGATTCATCTTTTTACCAATGTATAAGACTCTTTCTTTTAAATAGTCAACAAAGTCTTTTTTATATTTAGTAAGTGGTGTTTGGGCATTTTTAGAGTAGTAAAAACATTTTTCGTTTTCTTTAAAGAAAGGATCAGTTGTTAAAGTTCTTTTTCTACCAAGTCGATAAATATATCCGTCTGGTTTATAATATGGAACAGCTAAATTTGATCCTTTATATTTATCAAGAGATTTACTCAACAAAAAATCAAAGTCTTTTCTTGTATAATACTTTGGTACATACATATCAATCATACCAAAGCAAATACGGCAAGAAAGATTATAACCTCCACTTTTCAAATAAACATTTACTTTGTAGAAATTATTGTTTTTTGGAAAATCGATTACTTCAAGTAACTGTCTTTTGTCCATTTGTCTCATTATATTATAAATACAATTGAAATAAAATAAAAGAGTGGTATAATTTATTGCGTTGCGGGCGTGGCGGAATTGGTAGACGCGCACGTTTGAGGGGCGTGTGGCTTGCCCATGTGAGTTCGATTCTCACCGCTCGCATTA
>CACYDF010000012.1 GCA_902773085.1 uncultured Erysipelotrichaceae bacterium | reverse complement strand
AGAACTATCTTCTTTATTTTCAATACCTGTAAATAGCCTTCCTGCTATTAATAAAATATTAAGTAAAAATGATAAGAGTCTTGTTGAAGTAAAAACTGATTTATGTCCAAGATTTGATGTTGTTAAAGTTGATTCAGTTATTCCATCATCAACACCTGAATATGTAAAAAAAGCATTATTAATTTCTGGTATTAGGCCAATATCTTCACTTGTTGATTTAGGTAACTATGCAATGCTTTTAACTGGTCAACCATTCAATATCTATGACGCTGATTTTATTTCAAAAAAGTTTGTAATCAAAGATGATATCACTTCTTCTCTTACCACATTTGATGGTAAAAAAATACAAGTAAAAAATGGTGATATTGTTATTTGTGATAAAGATAAACCTGTTTGTATTGCTGGAATTATGGCTTTAAAAAATGCTTCTGTTAATAATTCAACCAAGAATATATACATTGAAGCAGCTGTGTTTTCACATAAAGCAATCCGCTCAACTTCAAATAGGTTGGGTCTTTCTTCTTATTCTTCTAACCTGTTTGCTAAAGGGCGAAACATGTCTTTAGTAGATGAAGCTTTAAGTACAATTATTTCTCTTCTACCTGAATTTACAACTAATTTTAAAGTTACATCCTATTCTTCAAACTACACTAATAATTTAAAAAACATGAATCCGATTTTTGCTTTTTCACTTGATAAGTTAAATCAAAGACTTGGTGGTCATTACACTAAAGAAGAAGTAAAAGCTGTTTTAGATGCATACAATATAAAACAATTACCAAATAACAAATTACAAGCTCCAATATATAGAAATGATATTGCCGAGCAATGTGATATTGAAGAAGAAGTTTTTAGATATTATTCAGTTGACAAACTAGATATTAATTTCGATTCATATCCAAAAACTTATTTCCATGTAAATTCATCACTAATACATAATGAAAAGATTATAAGCAACTACTTAATCAATAATGGTTTTTATCGCATTTTATCTTACACATTAATTGATGAAAAAAAAGACAAGCTTATCAGAGTCTTTTCAGATAAAGAATCTTTTAAAGTTAGAAATGCAATGACTAGTGATCATGAAATAGTTCGTTCAGATTTACTTCCATCAATGTTAGAGACAATTCACTACAATTTAGATCATTTCCAAAATGATTTTAAATTATTTGAAATCTCTCCACTAGACTTAGTTGATGGAACTAGAACTTACCTTTCAATAGGATTATGTGGTAAAAAAACAAATCAGCTAAAATCACAAGATATAGATTATTCTTTCTTTGATATTAAAGGTTACATAACTGGACTTTTATCAATTATTGGAATTAATCAAGATCGAGTTTGTTTTTCTTATTCATTAAACAAGAGTTTCCATCCTAAAGCTAGTGCTGATATCAAAATAGATGGTAAATTTGTTGGTACTATTGGTAAACTACATCCACTTATTGAAAATGAAAATATTATTGTTGGTGAACTTGATTTAACTGCAATTAATGAGTTAGTAACAAATAAGATTAAATTTAAACCATTTACATCGATAAGTAACATTAAAAGAGAATTATCTTTTGAAATTCCCAATAATATTACATATGACAATATAATTACTACTATAATAAATATTAATATTAATCATCTGATTAATGCAGAATTGTATGATATATATAATAAAGATAATAATCAAACATATTTAACAGTTTCGTTAACATTTTCTAGTAATGATGAGCATATAGCCTTAAAAAATGAAGAAATTGATGAATATATCAAAGAAATAGTATCAACAGTAGAGAATAAATTAAATATAAAACTAAGAAAATAATTTTCGTATCTTAATATTACAATAGTGAATATTTTTCGTCCGATGCAATTAATTGGACGAATTTTTTTCATAAAATTTTGGCTATTTTTTACAATTTTTTGCTTTTTTTTACTTTTTTTGTTAACAAGTGGGTTTTTAATGTATAATTTTGGTACAAAGTGGGAAAAGATAAGATGTTCTACGGTCAAAAAGAATTGGTTATTGATGACAAAGGCAGATTAGTCCTTTCATCAAATTATCGCGATGAATTTAATGACTTAACAGTCTATGCTGCTTTTGGTTATGATAATTGCATAGAGTTATTTAAAACTTCTGATTATCAAAAAAAGGCCGAAGATATCATGAAATT
>CACYDF010000011.1 GCA_902773085.1 uncultured Erysipelotrichaceae bacterium | reverse complement strand
TATTATGAACTTTAGAACCGCAGTAAGGGCAAAAATTATTTTCATTTGAGATCTCACTATTACAATTTTCGCATTTCATTTTCGTTTCTCCAAATTTTTCTCTTTCATTATATATTATTTTTATCTAATCTTAGAATTATATAGATATTCCAAATTAACTATTGATATATTTCTATTAAGTGCTAAAATTATGTGCGTAGTTGATAGAGGCGCACTTAAGATTAGTAACTAGCCTAGAAGACATTCTTAATCTAGTGAAAGGCAAAGGTGCCGAAACAGTTTAAAGGTATTTAAACTAGTTGGGGTATAGGAGAACATCCTATGCACTCCTACATAAATCTATGTAGAGGAGCTATTAATGGAATCATTACTCAATAGATGATGGTTGCATTGATAGATGCAACTATTTTTCTTTAAAGGAGGAATGATATGAAAAGAAAAAGTTTTAGTCTTGCTGTTTGTTGTTTTGTATCAGTTTTAACTAGTTGTGGTGGTTCGACAGTAGATAATTCAAAATTAGTAATTGGAATGGAGTGTTCTTATCAACCATTTAACTGGACTGTAAATGAAGAAAGTGAACACACTTTACCTATTGATGGAACAAAGCAGTTTTCTGATGGATACGATATTGCAGTCGCAAAGTATTTATCTAAAGAATTAAATAAAGAAGTTATAATTAAAAAGATTACATGGGAGAATTTAATTCCATCAATTTTAAATGATAATATCAATATGATTCTTGCAGGAATGTCAGTTACTGCAAAAAGAAAAGAGACAATTGATTTTTCCGCCCCTTATTTAAGTTCTGATTTAGCTTTTTTAATTAAGAGTGAAAATCTACCTGAAGGCAACTCTAAAGATAACCCAATTAGTTATGACAATCTACTTGAATTATTTAGAGGAAAGAACTTAATATGCCAATCAGGAGTAGTTGGTGATGACATAATTGAAACTTACTTTAGTAGCAAGAATGATTTTAATATTAAGCACAATCAACCATTACAAACTTATCCTCTAGCGGCACAAGATGTTAAGAATGGTGGTGCATTTGCTATGCCTGCTGAACTTCCTGTTGTTAGTGCAATGACAAATCTTGATCCAGGAAAGTTAAGTGTCCTATATTGTGATTACAAGTCTTTTTTATCTGAAGATGATTTAATTGGTTTAGAAGTTAATATTGGTTTGAAGAAAGGCAATATAGAATTAAAGAATGAAATTGATTCTGCTCTAAATAAACTTTCACCTGAAGGCAGAAATAAGATGATGGGTGAAGCAAGTATAAGATCTCAAAATGTTTAATTTTGATAAAATTGGAAAAATAATATCGGAACAAAGTGATATTATTTGGGCTGGAATTTTTTCAACTTTAATACTATCTATTTTTGGGACTTTTGTTGGTCTAATTTTAGGTATATTTTTAGCATATGGAAAGAGGATGAAAATTAATGATTATGATAAAGCATATGTTAAAGTTTTTAAAAAGATAATTACTTATTTTTGCTCTTTCTATTCGCTATTTTTTAGAGGGACTCCAATGATGGTCCAAGCACTTATTTTTAAGTATTCTTTTCAGGCAATGGGAGTTAATTTTGAAAACATAAGATTTATTCCAGCAATATCAAATGTTTTCAATGGATGGCTAATTGCTGGTCTTATTGTTATAACTATAAATACTGCTGCTTATATGTGTGAAATAGTTATTTCTGGCTTTAATGGAGTCGATATAGGCCAAATTGAAGGTGCAAAAGCACTTGGTTTTAATTCAAAACAGACTTCAACCATCGTTGTTTTACCTCAAGCAATAAGAAATGCAATTCCAACAATAGGTAATGAACTGATAGTTAATATTAAAGATTCATCTGTTTTAAATGTAATAGCTGTTAGTGAATTGTATTATCGAATGCATGATATAGCAACTACTAATTATGCTTTCTTAGAATCATATTTACTTCTTGCAATAATATATTTCATCTTAACCATTATTGCTTCAATTGTATTAAAACTAATTGAAAAGAAATTGTCTGGAGTGAAGATATCGCTTAATCCATTTGGTAGATTATTACGTAGGAGAAGAGAAAATGTCTAACATATTAGAAGTAAAAAATTTAGCGAAGTTTTTTGAAAATACTAAGGTTTTAAAAGACATTAATTTAGTAGTTGAAAAGAAAGATGTTGTTGCAATTATTGGTCCATCTGGATCAGGAAAGTCAACATTTTTAAGATGCTTAAATTTACTTGAAGAACCCACAAGAGGATCACTATCTTTAAATGGAAATAATTACTTCAAAGTTGATAAATGTTTAGATGATTTTATTGATTATGATTCCTTTAATAATGATTTAAAGAAATATGAAGAAGAGTTAGTTGTAGCAGAAGATAATTATGCAATAGAAACAAATCTTCTTATTGAAGGTAAAGTTGACAAGCACAAAAATAAAGTAAAAGAGTTAAAACATATATATAAGAAAAAGCTTAAAGAGAGACCTATAAAAGAAGATTATACTAATAGAGAAGAGTATAGAAACTTCATTAAGAATAATAAATATTTTATTATTAGTGAAAAAGAAAAATGCGAATTAAGGCAAAAAATGACTATGGTCTTTCAAAGCTTTAATCTGTTCAATAATATGGATGTGCTTAAAAATTGCATTATTGCTCAAACTAAAATATTGCATAGACCATATGAAGAAGCTAAACAAGTTGCAATAAAGAATCTTACATTAGTTAATATGCAAGATAGAATGAACTATCGAGTATCACAACTTAGTGGCGGTCAAAAACAAAGAGTAGCTATTGCTCGTGCACTTTGTATTAATCCTGAGATTATTCTTTTTGATGAACCAACGAGTGCTTTAGATCCTGAAATGGTTGGAGAAGTATTAGAGACAATTAAATCACTTGCAAAAAGTGGAATTACTATGATTATAGTTACTCACGAAATGAGTTTTGCAAAAAATACAGCAAATAAAATTGTCTTTATGGAAAATGGATATGTAGTTGAATCCGGAACACCAAATCAGATATTTAATCATCCTACAAATCTGCGTACAAAAGAATTCCTTAAGAGTTTTAATAGATAGTAAATATATCTAGAAAGTAAACTAATTTTTCTTGTAAGGTTATTTTACGCCTCTTTTATAGTTGAATTATCAATTTCATTCAAAAGAAAAATAATACTTTAATAAGTATTACATATAATTTATAATATATTTATTAAGCGCTTACATAGTGTTTAATTAGAGGGTAATAATATGAAACAAGAAATGGTGGCGTTGATTCTTGCAGGTGGTAGAGGAAGTAGATTAAAATCACTTACTACTAATATTGCTAAACCTGCAGTTTTTTTTGGAGCTAAATATCGTATCATTGATTTTGTATTATCAAATATATCAAATTCTCATATTAATAAAGTAGGTATTGCAACTCAATATGAATCAACTGTTTTAAATAATTATTTAGGTAGTGGCTCTAACTGGGGATTAAATGGGCAAGGGTGTCAAACATCACTTCTTCCACCAAGAGAAACTAGTGGAGGTGCTAATTGGTATTTAGGAACTGCTGATGCAGTCAAACAAAATATTGATTGGATTGATAAAACACATTGTGATTATTTAGTAATTTTATCAGGAGACCATATATATAAAATGGAATACGATAAGATGCTTGCTTTCCATAAAAAGAATAAAGCAGATGTTACTATTGCTTGTATTGAAGTTCCTCTAAGTGAAGCTTCTCGATTTGGTATTGTTGTTACTGATTCAAATAATCGGATCACACAATTTCAAGAAAAACCAGAGCATCCCAAGAGTACTTTAGCAAGTATGGGTATTTATATTTTTTCATACCCATTACTTAGAAAAATGCTTCTTGAAGATGCAAAAAAAGAAGATTCCGACCATGATTTTGGGAAAGATATTCTTCCTACTATGTTAAATAATAATAAGAGATTATTCTCTTATTCATTTGATGGATACTGGAAAGATGTTGGTACTGTACAATCCTTATGGGAATCAAATATGGACTTACTAGATCCTAATTGCTCGCTTAATTTATTTGATTCATCATTTAAGATTTATTCAGCTGATACAAAAAGCACTCCTCAATTTATTTCTTCAACTGCAAAGATTGATGATTCAATTGTAAATCAAGGTGCAATAATTTTTGGAGAAGTTACTCATTCAGTTATTTCAAATGAAGTTGAAATAGAAAAAGGGGCTATTGTTAAAAATTCAGTATTACTTCCTGGTTCTAAAGTAAAAGCAGGTGTTAAAGTTGAATATGCGATAGTTGGTGATAAAAAGGTTGTCGACAAAGATGTCATTGGTAAAAAGAATGATATATATTTGTTTGACTAGAGAAAGGAGAAAAAAGTTATGAAAGTTTTAGGACTTGTAAATTGTTATAACACTCTTGGACTTGGTCCAATGACAGAACATCGAAATATTGCTTCAACATCATTTTTAGGTAGATATGCTTTCATTGATTTTCCATTATCTAATTTTTACAATTCGGGAATTAATCATATTGGAATTTTAGTTAAGAATCATGTTAGATCATTACTTAAACATGTTCAAAATTCTTCGTCTTGGTCAAGTAATACAAAACTTGGTTCTTTCTCTTTTTTATATGATGAAAAGAATGCTGGGAAAGAAGGATATAATAATGACATATCAAACATATTAGAGAACAAATGGTTCTTTGATAGTGTTGAACCAGACTATGTTGTTATCACTTCTCCTCAATTTAATTTCATTTGTGATTTCAGAAAAGAAATTGAAAATCATATCCAATCTAAAGCTGGAGTAACTCTCCTTTATACGTCGAGTAATGAAATGAAAGACACATATATAGGAAGTAAAAAAATAACAATTGGTCAAAAAGGCAAACTTACAAAACTTGAAACAAATAAAGGAGAATTTTCAAGTGGAGATGTTTATCTTGAAACTCTGATAATGGACTACAAAACATTTTGCCAATATGTTGAATTTGCTAACTCAACTTCTTCATTCTTTTCTTTTAGTGATGTACTTGAATACATTTCACCTAATGTTCTTGTTCGATGTAAGAAGTTTGATGGATATGTAAAATGCTATGATTCTTTATCTCACTACTTGAAATATTCACTTGAAGTATTAAATGAACAATACAATTCTCTATTTAAGAATTCGTGGCCAATATACACACGTACTTATGACACACCACCTGCAATTTATTCTAAGGGATGTAAAGTTGCTAATTCTTATATTGCTAATGGTTGTCATATTAAAGGAACTGTTGTTAATTCAATTATAGGTAGAGATGTTATTGTTTCTGAAGGGGCTGTAGTCAAAAATTGTGTAATCTCTGCTTATACAAAAATAGGTCCTGGAATCAAGATAGAAAATGTTGTTGCTGATAAATCAGCTAAACTTTCTCATAAAAAAGAAATAATTGGAACAAAAGAAAATCCAATTTATATTAAGCAAGGAGATCTTATCTAATGAATATACTTTTATGTGCAAGTGAATCACTTCCTTTTTGCAAAAGTGGTGGATTGGGAGATTTTATTTTTTCTTATTCAAAAGCTTTAGCAAAACTGAAACATAATGTATCGGTTTTTATACCTTTACATAAAGTATGTTTAAATACATATCCAGATATTAAAAATCACTTAATTGATGAATATGATTTTAATATGTCTTGGAGAAATATCAAAGTAAATCTATATCATAAAAAGATAGAAGGAGTAGATTTCTTTTTAGTCGAACATGAAGTCTTTAATAGAGATGGATTATATGGATATGATGATGATACATATCGATTTGGACTTTTTATTATGGCTGCTAATACATTTATTACTCGTCATAATGATTATGATGTAGTCCACTGTAATGATTGGCAATCTGCAGTCTTGCCAGTGTTATTAAGATTTAATCCGAAGAAGATAAAGACAGTTTTAACAATTCATAATCCAGCTTTCCATGGATTTGCTTTTAGAGGTGACTTACCTGACTTCTTCAATCTTTCAACTGATTATTTTGATAATGGATTAGTTAGACTTGGAGATCGTTTCTCATTTTTAAAAGCTGGAGTAATGTCTGCTGATAAGATTAATACAGTTTCAATTACTCATGCTAAAGAACTTATTTCTGATCACAGTGGTTTTTCTGGCATTGGTGCAATACTTGATTGGTGTAGACATTATGACTTTTCTGGCATTGTCAATGGTCTAGATGTTGATATTTGGAATCCAAGTAAAGATAATAACTTACCTCAAACATATGATATTAATAATTTTGAGGTCGGTAAGAAGAAGGCAAAACGTGCAATTCTTTCTCTTCTTGGTATGGATTTGAATTTTAATGGCCCACTTTATGCTGCAATTACTAGGTTATCTAATCAAAAAGGTGTCGATAGACTAATTCGAACAATGAATCATCTATCAAATTCAGATTCTAGAATGATTGTTATTGGAACCGGTGAAAGAGAAGATGAATTCCTTGCAAATGCCCTAAATCATAAGGAAGTTTACTTTATTAAATCTTATAATGAAGATTTAGCGCATCTACTTTATGCAGCTGCTGATTATTT
>CACYDF010000010.1 GCA_902773085.1 uncultured Erysipelotrichaceae bacterium | reverse complement strand
TTTATTTGTTAATGGATTTGTTAGCAGATTGATGTCCGCTTCATAAAAATCACCATCAGCATAATCTTTCAAAACATTTTCATAATCCTTTAATTGTTCCTTTAACCTTTGATTTTCTGCTTCAAGTTTCTTATACTCATCGGAATTTAAAACAATATCGTGATAATATTCCTGTATACATTTTTTAGAGTCAATACCAAATACTTCACAATAATCTAAAAATTTTCTGTTATATGCCTCTTTTTCTTCCCTAACTTGCTTATCAGTTAAATCAAGTCTTTCTTCTTGTGTTGTTTCTTTTGTCATTTTATTCTCCTAATTCTTTTTTCTGTTATATTCATCATAAATTTTTAATGATATTTTAAAAAAGAAATATCCTATTTTTAAAATTATTTTACTAATATTTATAAATAATAAACTAATAATCAATTTTATAGTAGTAATAATTTCAGTCATTTTATTTATCTCCTACTTTAATTAAACTCTTAGTCCAATCTTCTGCTGGGGCGATGTTAAATATAACTGATAAATTTTCTGCTTCAGATTCTTCAGTTATATAATCCATATCAAATTGCCAGTATGTGTGATGAATTTCAAGATATGGTAAAGTGGTCCAAAAATTCCAAGTTCCATCCTTATCACAAGTAACATAACCAGGATTCATCTTTGGTATAAGTTCTTTAATATCTATTTGTTTAGTCATCGTTAGTATCCAAAATATTAAGAATATATGCAAAAATAATAAACCAATGCTCTAAAAAATGACCTGTCATACGGCATATATTAACAGCAATAGCAAATAAACATAACTTTATAAACCACATTTTATTTATCCTCCAATAGTTCATGGTCATCACAAATGAAATCTTTTAATCCTTTTAATTTTTTAAGACATACTTTTCTTAGTTTAACTTTATTTTCTATTTCATCAAGTGTTTCACCTTGTGCTAAGAGTATTGTTTGTCCGTTTGTTAAATAATCAATTTCTGTTTCAAGGTCATTTATACCTTTATTTATACTATCTAATAAATTTCCAAATTCATCTTCAAAAAGTTTTAAGGTAATTGTAACCATTTTTACTAATTCAACCCAATCTCTATCCATATTAACCTCCTATTTATCAAGATATATTGTTTTCATAATTTCATGTAAGTTATTTCTTGCTTCTCCAAGTCTATTCATCAACTCCATTGTTTGTGGACCGAAACCAAGTGGGGTATTTTTATCATCTTCTCTGAGTTGCTTTTCTAAATCATTAACACGTTTCAAGTATTTAATAATAATTTTTTCTTCTCTTCTTGTTATTATTGGTTTTGAATTAAACATATTACACCTCCCAGCTACCTAATACTAAATAACAGCTTATTCTTACAAGAATATATCCTATTATAATTCCCATTATACATGCTATCAAAACTTTCATAATATTCATACTTCTACCTCCTTATTTTAATTCAATAGTTGGAACTAATACAGATGGTTTAAACAAAACTTTATATCTTTTATCAGAAACATATCTTGGTTGTAGTGCTTCAGAGAAATATGTTACATTGTTAGATAATCCTAGATAATGTTTCATATAAGCACCATCTTCTGTTTTTACAGTTACGACAATATCTCCATCAGCATCTTTAATAATAGCAAGATATCCCTCTATTGTTAAAATGTATTGATTGGTAATACCATTATAAAAAACTACTCTACGATATACTTGAAAATTTTGTTCCTCTCTTTCGAGATTATTACGGGCGATATCTGCATCGCTACAGTTGCTTAATGTTAAAATTGTTAATAATGCAAAAAAATACTTTTTCATACTATACCTCCTTTAGTTTCATTTACATCTTTCGTCTTTATCAATCTTTTTATTTACCCAATCAACAAACTCAAGTGTTTCAGGCTTTAGGAAGTTTCCAACTTGTATATTTTCTTCCATAACCATTTTACATATAAGTTCAAACATTCTTTGTTTGCTTTCTTTCACATTGTCAGCCAAAATATCTACTCCGTATATACTCTGTACCGCTGTGATTATATCGTCTGCATTGTGGCATAATTTTAATTTTCTTTCAAGTATCTTAACTAGGAAATTACCATTTCCACACGCAGGCTCAAGGAATGTTGTTTCAATTCTCATTGGCTCACTATCTTCCACCATATCCAGCATTTCATTTACAATATGCTCAGGTGTATAGACTTCTGCAAACTTCTTAACCCGTTCTTTACTTTTTATTAACTTTTCCATATTCGCCCCATCTTTTTATTTGTGCTAATCTTGCACATTCTTTTTGGTATTCAGTAACTATATGCTTTGGATTTTCTCTTGTCTGCTTTCTTTTCTTTTCTTTCGCATCAAGATATAATTTGCAAGCCAATAGTGCTGTCGCAAAAGATTCTTGTGTGAAGGTTACATTGCTGTTAAACATTTTATTAAAACATCCAGTGTAGCTCTTTGGTACTATTGCAAGATTGTTTATATTACAATTCTGTCTGTTTCTATCCAAAAAAAAGATTACTTCATTTTTTTCAATAGGTTTATTATACTTTTCCCATTCAACATAATGTTTTAATCTCCACTGGTTTGGTTCTGCAATTTTAATATAAACATATCCATCAGGATCAACCCATTCTGTTCCAACAGATTTTGTTTTAGGTGTTAAACTAATATCTTGTTTAACTCCATAAGCATACACACCCCTTGTATTGCACATATATTTAACCGCTGGAATTGATATATGAGTATTAAACTTTTCGTTAAACTCTTGCTGTGTTTCTTTGTAAGAATGAGTACTGCAATAATCTAACATAAATTTAATTTCTTCTTGTGTGTATTTGTGAGCCATGTTTAATCCTTTGGTAATGCCAATGTATTTTTAGCATATTCTACTCTTAGTTGTGTATTGATGTTTGATATAATCTGTGAAGCAGTTAGTGCAATAGCTTTCGCACGTTCTATTTCAGTGTTTATATTTGCATCCGTAACATCTATTTTATTAAGTCTTTCCATCTGTTCAAATAGATAGTCATTTAATTCCAATACTTGTGAAGAATCTTTTGTCATTTATCTTTCCTTTCTTTATTTTAAAATTTTGTCTTGAGTATCTTATGTCCCCTTGCACTTTTGCTTGTCTTAATGATACTGTTCGCTTATATACTGTATAAAATTTATCTAATCCTATCCTATATAATTGTCCTTTCTTTGTTATTATTTTTATTTTTGATTTATTTACTTTCACGATTAAACCACATAATCTGTTTAGGTTTTCACAGGAAATATTTAATTGTTTAACAATATCTTCCTTATCTTCCTTAATATTTTCAGGATTCTTATTGTCAACAAATATTTTGTTTTCTTCTAACTTATCATTTTCTTCCTCCTTTTCTCCGCATTGTACCTTTACTCGTTTTTGTTGGTGCTTTACTTCTTTTCTAATTAAATGTAATACAGAGTATTTAATGACACCAAACATATATCTACCAAATATATCAGGATTTTCCGTTTCAAATTTTTTTATCCTGTCATAATGTTTAATGATGTCAAACATAGTTTCAGATTCAATATCATCATAAGTTATATATCCCTGTAGTTGGCTACCTAATCTTCTAAGAAAAGTAGGTATTTTTTTTCTTACTATCTCTATATATCTTACTATGTCTTCATCTCTTGTTGTCATTTGCTGGTCTATACCTTTGTTCGTTTTGTTTCTTAATCTTTTCTATTATTTCTTTTGTTTTCCTTGC
>CACYDF010000009.1 GCA_902773085.1 uncultured Erysipelotrichaceae bacterium | reverse complement strand
CTCTATAACATATTTAAACTTTAATTCTAATATGCCAGTTAAAAATAATAACATATGTGGAGATATATGTATTGAAGGTGAAGAAAATAGTTTAATTCAAGGTTCTGAAAAAACGAGAATTCTTAAAAAAGGCACTCCCCACGAAACAATGAATTTAAACGACTATAATTTGAAAATGTTTTTAGTTGATGACAATTTGTATTTACCTTTTAATCTAGTAAGTCAACTCTTCTACATTAATCCTTATCTTTTTTCAAGTAATTCTACACTATTCTATAATGGCAATGATATATGTTCATTAGCTGAAGCAGAAAAGTTTGATTTATATTCTTATTTTTATTCTTCAGATGATTCATTTATGTATAAGAATGGTTCAAAGTATTCAACTTTCACTAAAGAAACAACAAATGATGAAAATCTAAAATATGTATATACATACTACGATACTACTAAAACTAAGGGTCAATATAATGCAGGATATATGAAATTTTATAAAAATAATACTGGAGAATTCAAAGAAGTTAGTGGAATAAAATCAAAAAGTCTCTCAGCAATAGAAGCAAAAAATTCAAGTTCTTCTTATAAATTTATTTATGATGAAAGTGATTTAGATAAGACTATCGCCGTTTATAAATATAATTCAACTAATCCAAGAGAAATAGAAAAACCTTTTTTAATTAAAAAAGAAAAATCGTTTTTTAATAGTACAACATTTCCAACAGGGTACAAAGACTTTAATTATAATTTACTAGCTTTATATTTTGATTATTTCTACGGCATGAAAGAATTTAGAAACATAAATTCATTTTATGATGTATTTGAAAATAATAAATTTACAGTTAAATCAACTATATATAATGATAACCAAGTAACATATAATACTTCTTCAACATTCAAAAGTTTTTATGACAATATAAATAATATTCAAGACTACAATATTTTAATGGCTTCATTCGTTAATAAATTTCTTGGTCATGATTGTCACTCTTATCCTCAGTTTTCTTCTTCTATAGGAAAGATACAGTCCACTTTATTTAATAACGTTAGGAATTTCTTTTCTCAGAGAAATATCGCCATAAATGATAATGGTAAAAGCTATAAGTCTTTAAGAAAGAATAAATTATCTACAAGTAGTCCAGGAATGTATTCTTATGATTCCACATTTATAATTCAATTTGATCAATTCTACACTCTAAATTATCCTAGTGATGGAAAACTTAGTTATAAGTATTATGAAGATAAATCTTATAGTCAAATAGTTTCAAATGATTCTTTTGGAGCTTTGTCAAAGGCTTTTTGTGAAATTGAAAAAAACGATAAAATTAAAAACGTTGTTATTGATTTAACTTGTAATCCTGGTGGAGCTTCAACAGGAGTGACTTATACACAAGCATTTTTAACAAAAGATCCAACCTTTACTTATAATTTAGGATTAGAAAATATTCTCACTGAATTTCATTATAAAGTTGATCTTAATGGCGATGGAATATATGGGGGAGACGATGATACTTTTGAAGGAAAATATAATTTCTTTATTCTAACATCTGAATACTCTTTTTCATGTGCAAATGCTGTAGCATCTTCTATCAAGAATAACGGTTGTGCAACTATAATTGGAAAACAATCAAGTGGTGGGCCTTGCTGCTTATTCCACTCTTGTGATGCTATGGGATTATATTTCTACACATCTCATCCTTCTACAATTATGGTTAAAAACTCAGATGATTATGAAGCAAACGATAATGGAGTTATTGTTGATTATGAACTATCTAGCGATTATTGGTATGACCATCAAAAACTAAACGAATACATTAATACTAATATAGTTCCAAATTTATAATTTTATATTTATAAAATAAAGGGTTGAATCATCAACCCTTTATGAATTCCTAGATAATCGTACATCTACTTTCATTTTCAATAATTACATTTGTATTTTTCATTAATTCCTGATTAATTTTAAGGCTGCCATTTTCTGTCCCAAATGTGAATGTTAAGCTTTTACAATTGCATTTTTCAACAGTTGCTTGCCATATTGTATTTGCATAAACAGAACTAGTAAAACTCATTTTATATCCTAATTCTATTTTATAATTTGAACTCTCATTAACTACAATATCCCTTAGTACAGAATCTAAATCGTAGTAGACACCTACTTTTACATTGTCTTTATAAACACAAAAGAGATTATGTTTCATGGTACTTGATGCAAGATACTTCTTTGGGAAAAAAGGATTATCATAAACATCTTCATCAACTGGGTAGCAAAAGTACATTAAATCTGCAGTTTTAATATTTGTACAATCAAGATAATAAAGTTTGTTATCAATGCAAACACCATTAAGTGCATGATTGCTAGTTACTAAATATATACTAGAAAGGTTATACCTCCTTGCAAGTAAATTAAATAATCGAGTATATGTTTGGCAATTACCTTTTCCAGTCTGAAGTGCTGGAAATAACGCACTTTGATTTGCACTGTATATAATCTTTTCGTGACAATATTTGGAAAGAATTACTGCTTTTTCAACATCAGTCATAGACTTATTTACTTTATAATCTACTTGGCTATATAAGTTATTTAAAACATCATCATATTTTCTTTTTCTACTACTGCCAGTTAAATACTCATCATGTAATCTAAAAGAAGCATAAGTATCATAATAGACATTATCTTCTTGTGAATAATGATAAGTTGAACCACAATCTCTATTATAAAAAATATCCCACCAACCAATTAAAGGATTTTGTTCACAGAAAAAATCAAAAAAATCTCTGCGTATATAATAATCATTTATCCCCTTTTTAGTAATAGAATTGCGCTTTATTTTCCCAATATCAAAATTAAAGTATACATCTATCATAGTATTATCACTTGGAGCATTAAACGAATATAGTTGTTTATAAAAACCATCATGAAGTTGTTTGTATGCACTTCTTAACTCCTCAGCACCTACTTCAGATTCAGCATATTCTAAAAAAACTTTGTCAAAGAAGAAGTTACTTGAACCACTATCAAAATATTCGTTATTAAACTTCGTATTACACCTTGAACAACTATAATAATATTTATCAGGTGCAAAAAAAGAACCTCGTGTTGCAATATAATTATTTATAGCACATTCAACTTTGTTATGACCTAGTGCAGGAAAAAATTCTTCTTTATAATAATCACAATTTGGATCTGAACAACTAGTTTTAATATATCCATCTTTTTCGCATGTAGCAGCTTGTTCATCAGTTAGTAAAGTATGAATATGTTCTTGTGATTCTTGATGATCACCTTCTTCATTTCCTTCTTTTGAATCACTTGAGTCATCTTGATTTTCACCATCTCCTATGTCTTCACTTTGTTCTGAAGCAGGATTATCAGTTTCCTTATCATTTTTTTGTTCTTCAGTTTCGCTACTTTTATCTTCTTTTGAATCACTTGTGCCATCTTGATTTTCACCATCTCCAATGTCTTCACTTTGTTCTGAAGCAGGATTATCAGTTTCCTCATCATTTTCTTGTTCTTCAGTTTCGTTACCTTTAGCTTCTTTTGAATCACTACTGGACTCACTGATGTCATTATTATCTTCTATTTGAGATACTAATTCAGTATCAGCAGAATTAAGTTTATCACTATTAGACTTGTCTTCAATTCCTTCTTCTACTAATTTGTCATCTCTATAAAGAGGATTTTCTATAACACAAGAAGTTAAACTAATGATTAGAGGTACAACAAAAAACACCTTTCTTTTCTTCTTCATCACAAGTCTATTATATAACAATTATTAACTTAATTAACTAGATAACTTCGTATGTTATTTTAGGGTCAATAATAACATTTTTATTCATCATTTCTTGGCTTATTTGTAAAACACTTGCGTTTGTATTTAATTTAGATGGATCAAATGTTGTTGTAAAAGTTAAACTCTTAAATTTTAAATTTTCATTGTTTTTAACTTTCCATGTTGTTTTCATAAAACAATTATAATATTTTATATTGTCAACTCCTTCAAGAAAAGTGAGTTGATCTACCCCTAATGAGATTTTATAATCTGCTTCTGGATCATCAACAAAATCATCCAAAACTTTATTAACATCGGAATAAACACCTAAATACTTATTATTTTTATATAAATAAAACAATGTAGTCCTCGGATTAGGAATATCAGTGTTTTGATATGCCATTCGCCCAGTAGTCTCAATCATATATGACATTTTTGGGCGTAAAGTTCCCCTATAATTTTCGTTAAGAAACCAACCATCAGTAGAAGTATATGAACCTTTTGGTTCAACAAAATACCATATGCCATCAATATTAAGAGCATTATAGCAATGCTCACCATCATCACACTTAAAGCAAGCCAATCCATATCTGTTTGCTAAGAGCGAAAAAAAACTAGACATTCCATTGCAGTCTCCCTTCATGTTTGGAATAACCTGAGTCAAATTACTACAACTATGTGTTTTATCATATAAAAGTGCATCACCAACTATATTAAATAGAATAGCGGCCTTTTCTATATCTGAAGCACCAGTTCGAAAATATTTATCATATTTATTAAAAACGCTATTAAATAGTCCAGCTTCTAGACTTTTCCTTTGTTGGGGAGTTCTTGAACCATTTGTTAATGGAAAAGTACAAATTAAAGTATCTCCTGTAGCATCTGTGTAAAAACTATAATTACTATTAAAAATTCTAGTATTCTCTACTATTGGATTTATATCACCAAAAAGCTTACGTAGAGTTGATGCAAAATTACCAAAAGATTTTGCATAATCAGCAATTTGTTTATTAACATATCTTCCAATATTTCCAGTAAGATTAATTTTTACACGCAAATAATACTTATTGTCTCCCGATAATTCAAAAACATCATTGTAGTATGAATCATAAAACTTTTCCTCTAAAGTTCGAAATATTCTAATTAATTCAGCAGTTTTTTCTTCATCGCCTTCGCATAAATCTCTAAATCCTGTTGTAACTGCAAAATTTGAAACACCCTGCTCAAATGTTTCATCAAGAAATTGCTCACCACATCTGCTACAAGAAAAGCAGAACTTTGTTCTTTCAAAATGATTACCCGGCTGAACAACATTTTCACTAGTAGGTTCCTTTACTTTATAATGACCTAGTGCTGGAAAATTTTCTTCTTTATAATAATCACAGTTAGGATCTGAACAATTAGTTTTAATATACCCATCTTTTTCACATGTAGCAGCTTGTTCATCAGTTAGTAAAGTATGAATATGTTCGTGCGATTCTTGCTGATCACCTTCTTCTTCATTCCCTTCTTTTGAATCACTTGAGTCATCTTGATTTTCACCATCTCCTATGTCTTCACTTTGTTCAGAAGCAGGATTATCAGTTTCCTCATCATTTTCTTGTTCTTTAGTTTCGTTACCTTTATCTTCTTTTGAATCGCTACTGGATTCAATGTTATCATTATTATCTTCTATTTGAGATTCTAATTCAGTATCAGGAGAATTAAGTTTATCACTATTAGACTTGTCTTCAATTCCTTCTTCTATTAATTTGTCATCTCTATAAAAAGGATTTTCTACAACACAAGAAGTTAAGCTAACAATTAATGGGATAATAACAAACAAATTTCTTCTCTTCACAGTTTTTATTATATCACAAGCGTAAGTATGATTTAAAAAAGCACTGAAGTTCTCAAAATTACATCTTCAGTGAAATTCAACTTTCATTCTCTAGCAAAGATAATTAATATTGTTATAAACTTATCTAAGATATCTTCAATAAATACGTGATTCTTCTTATTACATTTATTAGCCATACAAAAAGAAGGGGTATTATTGAAAGTAGTCGTTGATATTTGTTGATACGGTAGTTTTTTAATAGCACCAGTTATATAAGCATCTACTGTCTTAGTATTTATAAAACTAAATTCTTTCTGGTCTAATAATCCAATATTACTTAGTGAAAATCTTGGATTAGAATAACCAATTTTTATTGCTATTTTTGATAAAGGAAAAGGAAAAACTTTATACGCTAGAGATAATAAAGATAATGATTCCAAACCAAAGAAAGTTGAACCCTTTTTCTCCTTAGTTATTTTTGATACTTTTTTTAAAACAGAAATAAATGATTCATTTCTATTAACATAAAATTGAATTGGCATATATGTAATTAAATTTGTCAGTCCAAGGCTATCTTTATTAGATAAATATCTTCTTAAATCCACCATTGATGTAATATT
>CACYDF010000008.1 GCA_902773085.1 uncultured Erysipelotrichaceae bacterium | reverse complement strand
TACAAGATTTATTCCATGATATATTGAATTTGGATGCATTAAATCTTTTGTATTAAATGGTACATTTGTTGCAGTAGATTCAGAAGTTAATGACCTTTGAATCTGTAAACTATTCCAACCAAAAGGCAAACAATTTTGTATTCCTTCTAATTGTTGCCAATCTAAATTGTATATAGTAATTAAGTGTTCATTACCTATACTTTTTATCATTTTAGTTGTTTTATCCAACTCTTCAAGACTATTTGCTTGAATACAAATAAGTACATTATTAGTAAATAATTTTTGTTTCTTCTTTTGTAATGCGTCTCTTAAATTTTGTGCATCTCGTATTGCATCTTCTAGCTTTTCATCTTTTACTGCTTCATAACTATAGTTATTTTTATTAGCTTTCTTAATTTTCTCAAGTCTTTCAGTTTTCATACCACTTATCTTTTTATTTACCATTTTTATAACTTTTGCAGGGTCTGTTGGTGTTATATTCAAAGTGGTTATTATATTGCAATTTTCAATTGTTGTTATTCTATTATAAAATCTAGGTGTTATAGATTTTGGAAGTCTAGCAACATATAAAACTCTTACATACTTTTTATTTCCAATATTTATATAGTTCTTTTCCTTCAAGATAACATCATCTTTTGGTGCTAATACATCATATACACTTAAACTGTTATTTTTAGCAAGTTCTACAATTTTATTACTAGAATCATCTTCTAGTAATTCAGTATGAAATAAGTTATATAATGTTTTTAGTCTTTCATCTATACTTACCCTTCTTATTTTAGATTTTAATTCTTTAAACTTTTCTTCTGTTCGCAACTGGTATTGCATAAAAATATCTTGTGCTTCTTTTAAACTTTCTGCTTTTGTGGTAATTACTATTAATCGTGTTTCTTTTAATATTTCTTCTTTATTTCCTAATGTTGTTTCAATTAGTGTATTAAATTCATTTGCAATTCTCTTTTCATTACCTTCAAAATTATTTTCATTATAAATATAATCTTTTTTATAATCATCTGTTTTAATTGGCCTACCAGCACAAACAACTTGTATATGATCATTGTAATTAAATGAATGCAAGTACTCTACCCATTTTAAAAAAATATTCTCTTGTTCATCATAATTAGCTTTTGCAAATGAAATGTCTTGATATTCAAAACAAATTGAATAATGATTTTCATCTAATTGCATAATTGAATTTTGTTCATTAAAATCATTAAAAAACATTCTCATTATTTGTGGTGTAGTTTTAGGCTTTGCTACCTTAATCTTTGAAAATAATTTTCGTATCTTATCTAATAAACTTTCTTTTTTTACCTTATTTTTATTAGCTTTTACCTTCGTTTTTTTAGGCAATTTATCAATCCTCCTTATTAATTTGTAAAAGGTCTGGTATAAAGTACCATTTGCCTTCTTCTAATTTTTCAAACATATTTGAATATGTTAAACTTTCTGTTAAAGGTTGATGTTTTAACTTTCTTTTATAAATCGTATATAAATCAACTCTAGTAGCTAAAAGTGGATGCTTGTTATTAAAAACTCGCATCCACTTAGCATTAAATTTTTTTAAATAATATTTTAAAAATCTATATTCCCATTCAGTTAATTCTTGAATAATTATCATCTCCCCAATAATTTTAATAATACTTCTTGTTCTTCTTTTGTTAATTTTGAAAGTTTTTGGGCTAACTCATTATTCTCTTCTGTTTGTCCTTTTTCATCTTTGGTTTCTTCACTTCTTATAATTTCAGTATTTTCAGTTATTCCATATTTCTTTTTAGCTTTCATAAGTAATTTTTCTTGCTTTTGTTTTTTCTTTAATTCTTTAATTTCACTTTTACTTAATGTTTGATTTTTCTTTACTTTTTTACCTTTCTTCTTTTCGTGTAATTGCTTATATTCTTCATCACTCAAATAATGAATTGGTTTTGCAAACAAAAAGTAATGTCTAAACCAATATGGAAGTATTTTTTCTGCTGGTAATTCGTGTATTTTTACAAATCCAATAAATCCAAATACACCAGCAATTGCAATTACAATGTAACTTGTAATCTCTTCCCCAATTTTATCTTTTAAAATCAAATAAGTAGGAATAACTAACCCAGCTATTAAAATAGCAAATGCCCATTGTCTAAAATTAAAGAAATAGATTTTTTCTTTATAATCCTTAATTTCATCAAACACTGTTATTTCTATATTATCCATTAATGACCTCCTGTTAATCTTTCTGCAAATTGGCTACCATATTGTATTACTGCTAAATACATTCCATTTAAAAATAGCATTGCAACTATTGTTGATATTGCACTTGTAGAACCTACTGTACTACTTAGTCCTGACAAACCAATTGCATATATATTTGTTGCAATATAAATTATAACTGCCTCTAATCCAACACTTGCTGCAAACAAGAAGTATTGTATTGCTTTACTTCTACCTTCATCATCAGCAGCAAGAGCAATTGGAATTGGGGCAAATGCAAAACATAATATTAGTTTTACAACCCTTAAAAATATTTGTGTCATAATTTGAACTATTGTAGTCATAAATGGAATGAATAATATTAAATACAAACCGATATGTCATAATACTATCTATCCAACCATCTGGAACAGCATTTATTAATGTATCAGCAATATTAATATTTGAATTGCCATTACTTACTGCATTTGTTACACCAACAAAAATATCATTTACAATATTCATTATGGTAGATAAAAAAGTATATCCATTTTGTATAAAATACTTTAATAATAGAAAAGATACAAAAGACATTGCTATTCTTTCCCAGCTTATTCTATCAACTTCCATAGCCTTTTTTATTAAGTTAATCATAAAGAAAAGTATAAGCAAACTTAAAGCTACTGGAACTATAACATCATTTACTGTTTTTCCAATGCTCCAAATATTAATGGTTTTAACACTAGAAAAATTAGTTAATTTTTGTATTGAACCTATTAGATTTCCACTATCTATTTCAACCCCAAATACTGAAAATTTGAAACTATATAGAAGTCTAATTATTCCATCCAATTATTAGATTCCCCCTTTATAGTCCAAATAAGTTTTTAGACTGTGCAATTGCAACAAGCATAAATCCTGCCATTAAAGTCATTAAACCTCTTGACTTTCCTTCTGCATCCTCTCTTTGCCAGCCTAATGCAAACATTACACCACCAACTAAAGCAATTACTCCACCTATTTTTGTTAGCCAATCACAAGCGAAGTTTATAAATGAATCGATAGATCCCGTATTTGAATCTGCATATACTCTTGATGTTAGAAGTACCATACTACTTCCTATTGCTCCAGTTAATACTGTTATTTTTTCTTTCAATTTACTTATCTTTTTATTCTGTTTAAACTTTTTTACTAAATTCATAAATCCTCCCATTTAATTATTAATTTTTAAATCTTCATACTCTATAATTTCAGTTTTATATAATTTCTTTAATTCGTTATCATTAACATTTTCAATTTTTAATTTTTCAACCGGTCTTGCAAATTCAAGACCTAAATCACATAATAATTTGTAATTAGAATTTACTTGATATTCCAACTCTTTTTTATGGTTATATAAATTTTGAGTATTTTTTAACCAAGGTTCATAAAGTTCTAAATAATTTGGATGACTTTTTAAATCAAATAGTTTTGAATAAAAAGCTCCTACTCTTGCTATAAATAAAACACAATATCCACCAGGCATAACGGACAATTCATCTAGTGTAGCAAGTTCTCTACCAACTACATCCCAATTTGTACTAGATGAGCCCTGTTTCGAGAAAGTTCTACCAGTAGATTTTTTATACCAAGTTTTCTTGCCGAAGAAGTGAAACCATGTACTCTAAGCTTTCTTTTGCTGAACTTCCTAAAAACAATATTGAATCTACACAATCTAAAACTGATTCCCAACTATCTTTATATTTTTTCTTTAATTGAGAAAGTGATTGAAGTCCTATTGTTATACCAACATTTAAACCTCTTAAATATGCAAGTTCTTCAACAAATCTAGGTATTTCTCCGTAGTTGTGCCCATTCATCCATATAAATCTCTAATGGTGTTGGCAGGCTTCCACCACATTTTTTTGCATTTTCATCAATCATTGCAAACACTTGCGAATAGAATATACTTGCTAAAAATGAAAAAGTTCCGATCACTTGGTTTTGTAATAACAAATATTGCAATTTTCCCATTACCAACCTTTTTATCTGAACTTACATTTATTTCTTTTAAGATAGGATCTTCATCATCTAATGGCATGCCTATTCTTTCAAGTTCCATGTCATCATCATCTGTTAATTCGTGTATTTCCTTAATATTAAATACTGCAAGTCTAGCAGTTGCTGTCATTATAATTGTACTCATCATTTTAGGTGTTCCAGCAGCAACTTTAAAATGTTTATATTGTTTTACGCCAATTGCATCTGGTTCTATTGCTTCCCATTCAAGAAATAAGCTATCTAATTCTGATACACCATTATTATTTGGACTACTTAACCTTATTAACTTTAAAATAGTAGTAAAATTTTGGTGCTGTTTATCATAATGTCTTATTACATAATAAAATAAAGCTTGAAGATAAATCATTTCTGCCTTAATCCAAAATGGATCTCCTGTTGTACTATCTATTCCTTCAACCTTTGTGTTAGCAATTAATGTATTTATTAAAGTCATTACATCATCTTCTTGTATTTGATGATTATCCTCATACTCTAAAATATCGTAAAATGTTTCTTGCTTTTTAACATATACAATAGGGTTATAATGATTTGAATGACTTTTCTCGTCTAAATTTAACACTTTAATTGTATAACCTTTTTTCTTTAGTGAATTACCACAATCACGAAGAAGCTCACCGCTTTGGATCTGTAACAATTATTGAACCATTTGCACTTAAAATATTAGGTTTAAAATAATATCTTGATTTACCGAGTTCCAGGACGTCCAAGTAAAATGACATGCCTATTCATCCCACTTTTTTTCATATTTTTAGAAACAAGTTCTGTTTGAGTTAGAATCATATTATTTTCAAAATCTCTATCTCTCTTGTTTTTTATCTCTTTTGGACTTTTCCATTCTGCAGAACCGATATGTATTTTCTTGAATATTTTTTTTGTTTTGCATCTTATATGTTTCATATAGCATTAAAACAAAAAAAGCCACACCTAATGACATTCCAACGTTGTTTGTTGTAAATGATATTGGTGTGGCTATTTTATATAACTCATTTAGGCAAGTGGAAAATATCTCAAAACTCCAATTACCATTATTTAATTCTACCAATGTTGTTACTCTTAACATATAGTAAAATATTATAATAAATACAATTGCTAAAATGATAAACGAATTCTTTTTCTGCTTCTTTACAAGCAATTTTATTCATCACCTACCTCTTTTT
>CACYDF010000007.1 GCA_902773085.1 uncultured Erysipelotrichaceae bacterium | reverse complement strand
CAATGGCTGTATCACTGATTCCAATAAGCATTGTTAACTCTGCCATTGTTATGTTTGGATTATGTCTCATTTCAGATAGTATTCTTTCTCTTGTTGAATTAATTCAACCTATATTTCCTTAAAACAGAATTATTACCAACCTTTATTACCAACCCTGTTATACCAAAAGGTTGGTGATAAATCACTAAAATATCACAAATGAAATACTATGTTAATTTTAAAAGTAAATGAAACACCAAGTAAAATTAATAATTATGCGCTACAGCAGTTAGTTTTAGTTATACTGAAGTTTCTTTTTTATTATGTAAAGTTTAGCTATTTACTAAAAACCATTGAAGGTCTAAGTACAAAGAAATATGAACTACCCCACATTTTTATAAGTTCATTCTGATAAATACTATCATAGATATATTTAACAGAAAACGTTTTCTCTGAAGTACTATTTGAACACCTAAGAAGTTTTCTATCACCTAAGTACATAAATACATGTACGGCATTACTATTTAAATTATATAAGATATCACCAACTGCAAGATTTGTAATATTAATTTCTCGTGCAGAATCTGTTGATCTATTATAATATTTATCAACCATACATTTTGAATACGACCATCCGCCATACATAGTAGGGACTAAAATATCATATAAATCGGATGATTCTTTTGGACCATATTTATCACTAATATCTAGTAAAGAATCTCTCATCTTAGTTACTGTATCATAACTATCTGAATAAATATCTATACCCAAAGTTTCTTTATAAATATTTTTCATTTCAATAGTAGGATTTGATTGTAAAGTTTCTCCTTCGAGAGAATATGCTTTTTGTGCAACTAAATCTAAATCTTCCCTAGATAATTTTGAAACAGTAAATTGGAATGAATTAGAAGGTATATCATTTACGTATGCACTAGGAGTATTAATAAAACCTTCACTTTTCTTTATTCTTACTGTATATTCAAGTTTATATTCTCCAAATGAATCAATATCAACTTTTGAATCTAAAGATAATTTTCTATTACTTGCATCATATGAATAATCTATGCCATTAGAATTAACACTAACAAGCTCAACATCATTTGGTAGATAATCTTCAACAGAAACACCAGTAATGCTTCTAGATTTCATATTTTTAAGATGAAGAGTATATTTAACCAAATCATTATTAAATACCGCTGTGTTATATCCGTGAGAACAGTCTTTTGAAAAAGTCAAACCAGGTGCTTTAAATCTATTCATTGTATCATCAGTTAAGTTTTGGTCATATCCTGGAAGCAAATATGGTCTATAAACAGCCATACCAGCTTTTTGATTATAAAAACAAAGCTCAGTATCATTCTTTTCAAATAGAAAGTCTGCCGATAGTCTTTGAATTCCACCTATAGTTGTTTCAAATGTAGTTAACCCATCATCCCTGTTTCTTTCATATCTATTATCAAAATTTGTAGTGTTATTATAATAATCCCCACCAATGCAGTGGATTATTTCATTATTACCTGCATATAACATAACATGGCCACCAAAATAGAAAGTATGACCACTTCTATTTGAATATAAAATAAAATCACCAGGCTGTAGTGCAGCTTTAAAATTTTGAATATGTTCTGCAATTTGGCTTTCAGATAAGTTAATACCATTAAAAAAATATGGAGTAGAATCAAGATTTAATTCATCTCTAGCAGTACCTGTCCCAACGGCTCTTCTTCTTCCACTAGAAAAAAGCATTCGACCAAAAACATTATAATAAAGTGTATGCTGGAAGGCAGAACAATCTAAGTAAATTGGGTTATTCTTTACTGCTACTTCAGGTGCACAACCTAATTCTCTTCTTTCAGTTCTTTGATCATATCTAATATTTGTTCCTCTATACATATATGCTTCTGCAACATTAAGTATCGCTTTTTGTAAATCAAAGTTTCTTGAATCATTCTTAATCCAATTAGTACCTAGGATTGATAGCTTATAATTATTATCTGCTGTTGGTAAAACCATCGCATACAGATTTAAAGTGTTTTTAATATCAGTATAGTAATAGCTTGAGAATCTATTGATGTCTGTACCGAATAATCGCTTAAACCAATTTTTACCAACATTGTAATCTAAAGACGAAGTATCGATTTCAAATAAGTGGTTTTTTACTTTTACATCACTTGGTGTGACTGCATCAATATTCTTATGAAGTACATATTTATCATTAATTAAGGAAAAATATAAAGTATTACTAAAATGAATTATTGAATATGGCTTAATTTCATTATTATCTATAGCAGTATTAAAATCGTTGTACTTAGCTATTTCTACACAATTATCTAAACTATATTCAATAATATCACTAGAGTTTATTTTGCTTTTTGAAGCATCAAAAGAATCTTCGTTATAGGATAGGTAATTAAAATCACCTTCTTTTTTTATTAATGCTGAAAATCTAATTAAATCCCCTTTTTGTAAAGGAGAAGAATCAATATCTTTTAAGTTATCAGGCAAATCTTTAATTAAAACAAAGTTGTCGCTTTCAATATCTTTTAAAATTAAAGATACTTCATTTTTTTCTTTTGTAATGCCTACAAAAACACCTTCAACTACAACTTCTTCGCCTTCTTTTTTTGTACTAAGAGATGAAACACTAGTTGGTGTTTGCTCTTTTTCTGTAATGCCAATATCTTTTTTGCTACCTGAACAAGCAGAAATAAATGCACAAGTAGCAAAAGAAAAAGCAAATAATGATGTTCTAATCTTTCGTTTCAATTTACTTGACATATTCTTCTCCAAAAATCACAAAATTATGATATGGCATATATGTTCCACGACCTCCTACGTACATAGCATATATTTCTTTGTCTGATTTAAATTGCTCAGATTCATAATCACCAGGTATAAGAGTTATTTCATCACCAAATAATAATTGCTTATATGTTTTATTATCTGATAATGTATATTTTTGATTCTCTATATAAAAGGCGGCAATAATACTATCATAGTAATAGCTATAGTCACTATTACTGTTACTATCCAAACCTATCATTATTGCTTTAGAGTCTGCATCAAGAGTATATCTTGAACCCCTAGAAAATTTGAATAACTTATATAAAGCAGGCAAACGATCATTTGTTCTATTCATATAATATGCAAATTCACCTACTGTTGAAATATTAATTGCGTTATTCATATTTAATGAATAATCTTTACCACTATTAAAAACAATAATGTTATTATTTTGAAGAACTATATTTCTTTTCCCATAATCAGAATAGAGAAGTTTCCATTCACTATACATATTTGGTTGTACAACTTTTACATCAAGAATAACTTCATCACCAGAGCTCAAACCAAACATATAATTAGTTGAAGTCATTAATCCCATATTTGGACAAGTGACACCAATGTACTCATCATAGTTAGAATCAGCACTTTTAATTAGTATTTCAGGATTTACATATCCATTTGAATCACTACTTCCTTCATAATAAGATTTAACTACAATTCCATGAAGATGAATAATATCATCGATTTCAATTATATTATTCTTAATGTCATGTACAGATGTAACTTGGTAGGATTTAATCAAATCTGTATAATTCCTACATTTATACTCTTCTCCTGAAATAGTATATTTGTAATCTATAACTGCCTTATTATTAGAAAAAGTAATATGCTCTATAATCTCTCTTCCTTTAGCTTCTTCCCAAGATGATGTATCTCCACTTGAGTCAATTAATCGATATCTATATGTGTCATTTAAGTAATTAGCAGGATTAATTAGGATGCTTGAATCTACTTCAATACCACTTACAATAACATTGCAGTAAATGGTCTTATCAGTATCTTTAGTTAAAGAGATTGTAGTAAATCCTGGTTTAAGACACATCAAAATACCTTCATTTGAAATAGTGGCAACTTCGTTATTGCTACTATTCCATTTGTAAATATGTTCATCTTCCAAACTTGAAGTTACCTTTGCCTTAAAATCCACCTCATCATTAGGTATGAATGAATACTTCAACTCTGCAAAAGTGAACTGTTGGTTCTCTTTGAGGTGTGTGTTTTCCTTGCTACCTTTTGAACATCCATTTAAACAAATAGAAGAACTCAAAATAAAAACCGATAATAATAAGGAAGAGCTGAATTTTTTCATACTAGAATATTATTTATGAAATATTTATTTGAACGCGATACTAAATTTAATTATTTGTGTATTCGACATTTACACCAACATTCCAAGCAGAATCCCATTTGAAGCCTTGACTATTTTGCCCGTTAACAGGGTTAAATCCTTCTGCAAAAGGAACTTTAATAGTTATTTCTTGTCCTGGAAGATTGAAAAACGGAGAAACTTTTCCTTCGTTTGTAAAATAATCTGTATCTTCATCTACAGAGAAGAAATCTCCATATTCATCCTTAGCCATAACTACGCCATATTCTAATGATTGGTTTTTTAAATCTGTAACCCCCATCGTTTTACAACTTGCTGGAATTTCAACAACCTTATTAGATTTACAAAAGACAAAAGAACTTCCTTTAATTTCTTCTAATGTTGAAGGTAAAACTATATTAGAAAGATCAACTCCTCTCATGGCTCCATTATCAATTGTTTTTACACCTTCAGGAATATAGGTTCCATCACAACCCCAATATAAAGAAGTGTAGTTTTGAATTACCTTACCATTTTCATCTACATAGTATTTGCCTGTGTCAGGATCTATTGTGCTACTGTTTACAGATTTTAACCCATGTGGATGGAAAGAGTTATTGCTATATGCATAAGCAGTTGATCCAATACCTTCTGGCCCATCAGGTAGCTTATCAAAACCAAATGATTTCAAATTATTTGCACCAAGTGCATATGAAGTTGGATATCCAAAAGTTATTTCTTCACCTGCACTATTTATCCTTTTTGCAAAATTGCCATCACTTGGTAATACAACGTTTTCAATATTTGAGAATCTAAATGGGGAACACCCAATTCGAACAGTATCAGTGTGGTATTGAGATGTACTTCTATTAAAAGCACGTAAAGTCTTTGGTAAAACTATCGTTTTATTTAATCTTTTTAGACCGAAAAACGCATAATTGCCAATCATTTCTACTCCTGCTTCTTCAGGTATTATTCCATTAAAATTACCATAGGCAAACACAAGAGATTTGTGATATGTAGTGATACTATTATTTGAATGTTTATATTTTTGAATAACAAGTTTATTATCATATATTTCTATATATTTATTATCATTTGTAGAATCCCACTCACCAACCTTCGT
>CACYDF010000006.1 GCA_902773085.1 uncultured Erysipelotrichaceae bacterium | reverse complement strand
TATAAACACTTGTTTTTACTAACAAATCCCGAAAATCCGTTTTCACATGAATTGATGTTGATTGAGTTTGATTTTATTTGAATTTTTTTTGAATTTAGAAATTTGTTAGTACAAAATCCAGTTTTGTTAGTACAACAATCGTGAGTACAAAATCCGATTTTGTTAGTACATTAAAAAATAAGATATTGATAGTCAGGGGAAAAATCACGGAATTTGTAAGATAAATGAAATATTATATCTGATAAAAGATTAAAACTAAAAAAATCTGTCTATTTTTAATATCAAAGCTAATGATTTATTCGCAATCTTCCCCATGAAATACCCTTATATTTTTCTTCATATATAAACATTTGTTTAGCCATAAACACTCTAATATAGACAATAGTTGTTTATGACTAATAAAAACTATATATATCATTAAAAATAAAGTGAAACATTAGATAAACTAAAAAAAGAAGTGAGATAATGAAGTAACAAGACAGGATAAAAATGAATATAATAAAATACGATGGAAATAGCTTGAAATGTCCATTATGCAATTCAAATTTCCTAATAATTGATGAAACAAGAGATGAAACATACTGTCATGATTGTGGACTTGTAGTGAAAGACAATTCATTAGCAACACCATCTCAAATAGAATTCCTGAGGAATTTGGAAGAAAAACCAATAAAACATTAATTTTGGACTCTGGAAACAAGTGAAGATTATTTAAAAAAAATAGTGATTTCAAATATTGTTTTAAATCATTGAATTATTAAATAAACGGTGAATTCAAGCTATTTTTAATGATTTATAACTGCATAGTAACTGCAATGTAGCTACATTCTCTAAACTTCTTTTAAAAATTAAATAAAGTGATATATATGACTGATGAAGTATTAATAAAAGAATTCAGTAATGACGAAGAATTTCGTGAATATCTTCTAACAATTACATTAGAAGTGATTGAGAGAATAAAGAAAGAAGCATTTAAAAAAAGAGAAACAAAGAATCCAGAGATTATAAGAGCAAAATCAAATCAAATAAAACTACTTTTGGATTCAATTAAGGTATGTGATAACTTAATTAAGAACTCTCAACTTGACAAATTTAATAAAAAGCTGGAATTGTTTGACAAAGGCATTTATAGTATTGAAAATGATTCTAACGAATTATATGAGTTAAGCGACGAAGCTAAAAAAGAATTATGTAAAATACAAGACGAATTCCAAGTCATTATAGATTAGGTGATTAAATTGAATAAAAATAAGTTTAAAAATCAAAAAGCTATTTTCTTAAAAAGTCTTTCAAAAGAAGATATGAAAGGATACATCGACGAAATATTAAAAAAATATTTGAATTGCTACTTGAAAGGCGAAATTAAAGAAACTCGTAAAGCTATTGATGAAATCAACAATCTAATACTATTTTTAGAAGACGATGACGATTATAAAAACATTAGAAATTATATCAATTATAGATTAATTATTATTAATAATCAAGCTTTGAGCAGTATTTTAAATCGTAGTGAGAATAGCTTATTTATTCCAAGTTCTGTTTTAATTGATGAAACTTCAATAGTTAATAATCGGGACATGTTCAACGAAGATTTAATGCAAAAAATAATTCGCCAAGAGTATTATCAAGACATATCAGATTGTATTGATTTTTTAGGCGATATTGAAGATTTCACTATTCCTAAAAAATAAGCAAAAAAGATAGAGTCCTTTATCAATGATGTAAAAGATGGAAAATACGATAACTGTTTAAACATACAAAACAATAGCTTATATGATATTGTACAATAAAAAAAAGAGTAAAATAATAGCAAACAGCTATTTTTTACTTAAAAATTCTTCATAATATCCCTTTTTATCTTTTTCGGGCAAATCATTAAATGCACGATTTACAAGTTCATCAATATATTGATTAGTAACTAATATTGTAGGATTATCTTCTATATCTGAAATATACAATTCTAAAATTTTATTTCCCAAATTACAATGATTTACTATTTCCTTGTCTTTAATATGGTCTTGTATAAGCAGTATATTATTTTGATTAGCCATTTGAATAACTTGTCTTTTTAGGGTTTTAAGCTCTGAACTCAATTCTCTATTAACATTTTCAAGGTGGTTAATCCTTTTTTTATCTTGCTCCCTTTGTTCATCGAATTCCCTTTGCATTGATGAATTTTGAAGCTTTACTTGTTCTTTGAAAGCTTCATGTTCTTCTTCAAGTTCTTTATATTGACTTGTCTTGAAATCCTTAATTTCAATTTCTTTAATGGAAAGATAAGGAATTAGAGCTTGATATGTTTTTCTAAGATAACTATCATGATTATCTGATTCAATAGCTTCATATACTTTTGAATTTGATTCATTTGGAGGCACATGTCCCGTAAAAATGCTTATAATATCCACTTCGGAAGTTTTATCAGAATTGATAAAAACATTTGGAAGATTTCTTCTACAAGTTGTAGAAAACAATTTTCTAAGTGAATGAGCCCTGAATTTCCCGTATTTTCCGTTTTTATCCTTTTTATCGCCTAATTTTTTATTTAATCTTTGGAACATTTGTTCGATTGCAGTAGATGTTAAAGGTTTTTTCTTAGATGTGGCAAATAATGGTTCATTAGGGTTTAAAGCACCATCATCACCATTTTTAATATTAAAAGCTATTCTTTCGTTTAGATATTGCCAAATATACTCCGTACATTCGGGAGTATTGAAAGTAACACATAATTGAGATTTTTTATCAGTTTTCTTAGGCATTAATTCCCAACAAGGAGCTATATCTTCGGGATTTTTATTTAATAAGTTTTCAATTGTTTTTTCTTCATTTTCTTCAAAATAAATAGAACAAGCAGTAATCAAATCTTGAATTGTTAAACTTCTAACATCACTATTCCTTAAACCAGTTGTAGCAAAAAAAGAAATGATAGCTTTATCCCTGATACCTTTACAAAAAGACAATGCTGATTCTATATCTCTCCATGAAACAATATCTTCATCACGGATTCTATCCTTTTTAATTACAATTTTGATTGGTTTGGGTTTTTGGATATCATATTCGCCTAATAAAGCTCTGAACATATCTAATTTCAATTTAATAGTTTTATTTGACAACCCTTTATTTTCCAAATATTCATAATATTCAAATTGGTACTTAGTAATAGCCCTATCTTCTAAATCAAGCATATCATAGATACCAGTTTCGTTATCAAAAATAGGTTTTTGGTCTGTTTTACCAATACGAACTATATCTGACGGAGTAACTTCAAACAAGCTATATAACTCATTAAAAACAGTATTATAATTCTTTATAGCTCCCTTAGATAAACTTCGCCTTTTTATCATTAGTTTTAATTTTTCATCAGTTTCAGAAAATTTGGTTTTGGTTGTCATAATTGATTTTATGTAGATTACCAAAATATAAATGTTTGGTAACCCACATAATTTTATTTGGCATGTTAAGAGTAACCCACATTCTGTTATCAGCATTCATCTTAGCGAGCTACCTTGCCTACACAAGCGATTATCGGCAACTTTGCTCTTGCATCCTACGGAGTGGCCGTTT
>CACYDF010000005.1 GCA_902773085.1 uncultured Erysipelotrichaceae bacterium | reverse complement strand
TCATCAACTAAAATAATTTCAAAGTTTTGGTATGTTTGATTAAGAATAGAATCTAGACATTCTCCTAGATACTTTTCGATATTGTATACAGGAATAATAATACTAATTAATTTGTTATTTACCATTTTAATAATCTCCATTAATTATTACTTAACTGAACAAACATTATCTTTTTCTTCCTACAAAAATTGTTATTTAAAAATATCATTTCTTTTTTCTTTAATGTGACGTTGTCTATTGAAAGATATAGATCTTAGAATACTAGGAGAAAACAAATTTATAATTAACTTCATCCTAGATTTGAAATTTGTTTTTGAGGAAAAGTATTTGAAGAATCTTGTTTGTAAAAGTTTCCTAATTCTTGATAGTTCTTCTTTTGTATCTTCACTTAGTGTTGTTCTTAAATAATAAACTAGAAGATATTCAAGTTGCCAACTATAAAAAGTTTTATAAACACTTTTTGATACTTTCATTTCATTTAACTGATTTTCAATTTCAAAGGTTCTTTTTGACATTGCTAAATATTTTTCTTCACCACTTTTATTCATAGTTGATTCATCTCTTACTCTATATAAATATTTTGATTGATTGCTTACTATAATTCTATCTGCCTTTAATAAAACTTTATACATTGTATCAGCATCTTCAAGTATTCCATCTTTAAACTTTAAATCAGAAACGTATTCCTTTGGTATCAACTTTCCCCATGGAGACATAAAAGTAGAGTCAGTAAAATACTCATTTAAAATCTTTCCATGTGGAATTACTTTTTCTTTTCTCTTAAGTTTCTTGTTTAACTTATCTTCTTTATAAAAATAAAAATATATAGCAGAGATTGTATTTTTATCAATATTAGATATTAAAACTTCTAGATAGTTCTTTTCAACTAAATCATCTCCATCAATAAAAGTTACATACTCGCCGTTAACATACTTTAATCCAGTGTTTTTAGCTGAACCTGCCCCTTTATTATTTTGATGATATATTTTAATCCTATTATCCTTACTAGAATATTCCTGACAAATTCTTAAAGAAGAATCAGTTGATCCATCATCAACTATAATAATTTCATAATTTTGATAGGTTTGTAAAAGGATAGAATCTAAACATTCTTTTATATACTTTTCAAGATTATATACAGGAATAATTATGCTTATCAATGCTTTTGACATTTTTATTTTGTTCCAAGTGGTTTTTTAAAACTCTCTATATCAAGTTTTAAACTAACATTTTTAAATGTTATACCTCAATATATTAACATATTTTGTGCTCCACTAGTTTATCCCTTATTTATAATAATTTGGAAAAACAATAGTTAATGTATCATTTTACAATAATAAATTTTTATAATTACTTTTTAATATCTTATGTATCAATAATATAATTTTTTTTAATGATAAATATCATCTAGTGTAATTAATATCAAACTTTTATCTTCAAAAGAAAAACCACTTCTTGAAATAAAACCAAATTTATCACAATCTATTCCACATTCACTCACTTGTTTTATTTCATCATCAACTTCTTTTTTAGATAACGGATTCTTTTTAAACTTAACTTCATAAAAAGTATATTTATTATTTTTTACTGTTACTAAATCAAATTCTCCATTCTTATGATTTATTGGATCATCATAATAATATTTACCAATATTATCAAAAGGATTTATAACGTTTGCCATATTCTTTCTAATAAGATACTCTTTTGATATTTGTTCAAAAGCTTTAGGTACATATTTTGTTTCAAAATCTTCTTTAATGTAATTATCATAAAAATAATTTGAATCCATAATTCGTAGTCTTGACTTATTTCTAAAAATATAATTGTAATAAAAATTTGATAATTGATCTTTTATTAAGTAACCTGTCTTCTTTTTATTATTTTCATCATTTATTGGTGTTACTTTTTGAATCAAGTCCATTGACACTAGTTTATCTAAAGCATCAACGAGAGTTGGGCCCTTACTAATTCCAGCATTATCAAAAATATCTTTATATTTATAGTACCCTCTAGAAATTAGTTCTATTGCTTCATTTGCATTATTTATTTTTGAAAGTTGTGTTTTTAAAAATGAAGATATCTCATTTTCCAGCCTTGCTCCATTAGAAGCTATTAATTCAATAATGTTTTCTTTTACACTTTTCCTTGGATCAATTAATTTATTGTAATATGGTATTCCACCAAATACACTATATAGTCTTACTTTATCTTCGTTAGAAAAACTGCTATAAAACAAACTGGAGTCATAATAATCCATAGGCTTCAATTCAATCTTATAATCAAATCTTCCATATAAAGGATTATCCACATCTAACAATTTTTTCATTATATCTATATATGACCCACAAATGATTATTTTTAACTTGCTCTTTTTATTCTGGTCAATTATTAATTGCAAAATGCTATCCAGTCCAGGAATTATTTCTTGCAGATAAGAATATTCATCTAAAACAAGAATTAACTCTTCATCTTTGCATAAAGAACAGATATATTTTAATAGCTCTTCAAAACTATTAATCTTAAGCGGAGGGAGATTATATAAGTCATTAAGTAATTCAACAATGCTCTCTACATTATTCTTTTCTGTCGTTTGCTTACACTCATAATAAAGATTCTTTTTTTTTGATAATTTCAAAGTTTGATTAATTAATTCACTTTTACCTACTCTTCTTCTTCCGTACATTATTAAAGCTTTTGCATCTGGATTATCATAAAAACTTTGCATTGTTTTTATTTCATCTGTTCTACCAATAAACATATTATTATCCTCAATAACTATAATAAATCAAATGTAACAAGATGTCAAATTTTATTCGGAAAAAATTGAATCAAAATTTTCCGAATTAAATTATATTGATAAAATAGTTTAGAAAATCTAAACATTAGACATATAAAATCAGTGTATTATTACTCACCAAAATAATATGAGTATTTTTATCTTTTGTAATAAAAAAAGAAGCTTTTCGCCCCTTCAACATCGCCTACTATTTTCATATATCTAAGTTATTTAACTTTTCTCTTTTTTAGTATTTCATTATATTTCTTATATATGTATTCAGAAGCACCTTTTATATCTAACTTTTCTGTATCTACTTCTACATCAATTATCTTTGTTATATATTCATTTAAAGTAAATGCTTCACGATCATTTTTAATACGAGAATTAACTTTATTTAAATCATCTCCACGCGAAATCATTCTTTTCTTTCTCAACTCTTCACTGAGCTTTAAATAAAAAATTACAATCTCTTTATTCTTAAGTGATGCATAAGTTTGTGCACCGTTAAATTCAACAGCCAAACATTTATTAAGTTTGACTTCCTTTTTACTAGTTCCATAATAATTGTTATTAAACTTTACTGTTTCAATAAAATAACCATCTTTCTTTAACTTTTCAAACTCATCGACACTAACAAAATGATAGTCAATTCCATCGACTTCCCCTTGTCTTTTTTCTCTAGTAGTATGAGTAACTACCTTCTTAATTTTATAGTGCTGTTGAAGGTACATACATACTGCCGTTTTGCCGCTGGCTGATGGCCCTGTTAATACTATCATCACCTATATTTTACTATTAATAAAATAGAAATTAAATACTTGCAATTAATCTAAAAATATTTACATAAAAATAAAAATTTATTTTGCTTGAAAAAATTGAACAAAAACAATTATATCAATTACAAAAGCATTGTAGTTTAAAATATATAAATTGGTAAATTCAAAATTATTGTTAAAAAAGCCATTTTAAACGAGTAGTTATTTTTTAAAATCATTTTTAAAATCGGTTAAATTCTTTGCAAAAAAAATGTTAAAAAAACAACCAAAAAAAAATCTAAAAAAATATATTGTATTTTTGAAAAAATCTTTTATAATTTTTTTGTAATCTTTCAAGGAGAATTATTGAAAAATGGAAAACGAAAGCAGTCAAAATGTACCTTACATTATCGAACTAAATAATGTAACTAAAGTCTTTGGCCAAACAACTGTTCTTGAAAAAACGAATTTAAAAATTAAACAAGGAGAGTTTGTTACAATCTTAGGTCCTAGCGGATGTGGAAAGTCAACTACACTAAGATTGATCGCTGGGTTTGAAACCCCAACTAGCGGTGATATCTTTTTATCCGGTAGAGATATCACATCTATCCCTCCATATAAGAGACCGGTTAATACAATTTTTCAACACTATGCTTTATTTCCAAATCTTGATGTATATGACAATGTTGCATTTGGTTTAAGAAACAAAAAAATCCCAATTCCATTTTTAGATAAAGATGGTAGACAAGTTGAAAAAGTTGATCGTGAAGAAATAAATTATATTAAAAGTCAGATAAAAAGAATTAAACATGATAAATTGCTAACTAAAGCTGAAAAGAAAGAAAGACTTAGTTACCTATATCATCAACTAAATGAATCATTACAAAAAAAGGTTCCTTGCTTTAAATATAGAAAATTAACTGCAAAAGAAATTGATGATAAAGTTATTAAAGCTTTAACTATTGTAGATATGGAAGAACTTGAAGGAAGAGACATTTCTACTTTAAGTGGAGGACAGCAACAAAGAGTCGCTATTGCAAGAGCAATTGTATGTGAACCTAAAATATTACTTCTTGATGAACCATTAGGTGCTCTTGATCTTAAAATGAGAAAAGATATGCAGCTCGAACTTATTGAAATGCACAAAAGGCTTGGTATAACTTTCATTTATGTTACTCATGACCAAGAAGAAGCTTTAACTATGTCTGATACAATCATTGTTATGAATAATGGTGAAATCCAACAAATAGGGACACCTGAAGATATTTATAATGAACCAAGTAATGCGTTTGTTGCTGACTTTATCGGCTCATCAAATATCTACAATGGTACTATGGTTGATGAAAAAAGGGTCAGATTTTTAGATACTAATTGGGAATGTGTTGATACTTTTAATAAAAATGAAGCAGTTGATGTTGTTGTTAGGCCTGAAGACATTCATTTCTCTTTAGAACCAAAAACTGGTTATATTGAAGGTAAAATTGCCCAAAAAGTATTTAAAGGGATTCATTATCAATACATTATTATGGTCGGTAGAGAGGAAGTTTTAGCCCAATCTATCAAAGATTTTGACCCATCTAAGCCTATTTATATCCAAATTAGGTCAAATGAAATTCATTTAATGAAAAGAGAAAATGATATTAATTCTTATTCAGATTCCTATATTGGAAGAGATTACTGCGTATACATTGATGAATATCCTTTTGAATGTGAATTAAATAAACTTATACCTGGATCTAAACTTGATGATTCTAATCATGTTTTATATGAAGGCAAGAAATATGATTTTAGAGATGCAGATGTTGTTGCATCTATCAAATCAAAAGACTTCATTATTAGTGATATCACTGAAGATGCAAATATTGTTGGTGATGTAGTTAATTCTGTTTGGAAAGGTGATCACTATCTAGTCTTAGTAAAAAGTAAGGATGAAGAATACTTCTTTGTTGCAACTCCATACTCATTTAACCCTAGCGATATAGTTGGTCTTAAAGTAAATAAGGAAAACATTTCCTTGAAATTAAAAGGAGAAATTGAAGACTATGAAGTTTAAAGCTTTTAAACAAGGTCTTTGTATTCCATTTATTGTTTTTCTTTTATTATTTGTTATAGGTCCAATGTTCTTTATCGTTTTCTATGCTTTCACTGATGCTGATGGTAAATTTACTTTTGATGCTATTACAAACTTTTTTACTGATTTAACTCAGCTAAATGTCTTGTTTGTTTCTATTTTAATATCGTCAATAACAACTTTAATTTGTATACTAATTGGATTTCCAATTGCTTGGATTCTAGCAAGAAGAAATTTAAGTAAGGGATCACTTTTTGTAATGCTATTTATCATTCCAATGTGGATTAACTTTGTCCTACGTACTGGAGCACTTAGAGACCTTCTTAACTTAATATTATCTTGGGCTGGTTCATCTACAGGTGAACTTCCATATCTTAGTGCAGTAATAGGTTTAGTTGCTGATTACCTTCCTTTTACAATTATCCCACTTAACTCAACGTTACTTAAACTTGATAAATCTCAAATTGAAGCTGCAAAAGATTTAGGATGCAATCCAATTAAAACTTTTACTAAATCTATTATTCCTCAAGCAATGCCAGGAAT
>CACYDF010000004.1 GCA_902773085.1 uncultured Erysipelotrichaceae bacterium | reverse complement strand
TTTAGATATCAAACCTAGATAATACTTAGTGCTTATTTGATATAATTTTTATGAGGTTAATATATGAAAGTTTTAATTATTAATGGAAGCCCACGAATAAACGGGAACTCATCAAAATTAGTTGATGAACTAACAAATGTTTTTAAAAAAGAAAAAATTGATATTGAAGTTTTTCAAATTGGTGGCAAAGCTATAAGAGGTTGTTTAGCATGTGGATATTGCCTAGAAAAACATGAATGTGTAATCAAAGATGAAGTTAATCAATTAGCAAAGTCGTTTGATGAATCAGATGGATTAGTTATTGTATCACCTGTATATTATGGTTCTGCAAATGGTTCAATAATATCTTTACTAGATAGACTTTTTTATAGTTCAAATTTTGATAAACGTTTTAAAGTTGGAGCAGCCTTTGCTGTTGCAAGAAGAGCTGGGACAACAACAACATTTGATGAATTAAATAAATATTTTACAATTGCTCAAATGCCTATTGCTTCTGGTAGATATTGGAATAATGGCTTTGGAAGAGAAAAAGGCCAAATAGAAAAAGACGAAGAAGGACTTCAAAATGCTCAGATTGTAGCAAAAAATATGGTCTTCTTAATGAAGGCTATTAAGGATGCTAAAGACAAATATGGATTACCTGAAAAAAAAGAAACCAAATATACTCATTTCATTAGGTAACATATAGATTTTAAATATTTAGATATAAGGAGAGATGGGATGTTAACAGCAATAATTCGTTATAAAGGAAAAAATGGTTCAGCTAAAAAATATGCTGAAGAAATGATTAGCTCAGGCCTAGTTAAAAAAATCAGAAGTGAAGAAGGTAATTTAAGATATGAATATTCTTTACCGCTTAATAATGAAGACTATGTAATCTTAATTGATTCTTGGACTAGTCAAGAAGCACTAGATATTCATCATAATCTTCCAATAATGAAAGAAATCTTAAAGTTAAGAGAAAAATATGATCTTCATATGGAAGTTGAAAAATATGAATTAATACAAGATAATAAAGACGAGAAATATATTAGGAGATAAGTAGATGAAGAAAAGCTTATTGTTTGTATTTTCTTTTCTTTCTTTATTTGGATGTAAAAAAGAAGAAGAAAGAGCAAATAACACCGAAGAAAAAATAAATATTACAAGTGATAGTAATGTGCTTATTACTTATTTTTCAGTAACTAATAATACGAAAAAAATTGCTACTTATGCAAAAGAACATTTATCTTGTGAAACCTTTGAAATAGTTCCTGAACAAGCCTATACTTCTCAAGATATTAACTATAATAATTCAGATTGCAGGGCTAATAAAGAGCAACAAGATGATACTTCTAGACCAGCAATAAAAAATAAACTTGATGATCAATCTAAATTTGATACCATCATTTTAGGATATCCTATTTGGTGGGGGCAGGCTCCAAAAATTATGTATACTTTTATTGAATCATATAATTTTGAAGGAAAGACTATTCTTCCTTTTTGCACTTCTGGAAGTTCACCAATTGGAAGTAGTGCAACAAATTTATCAAAAAGTGCACCAAAAGCTAATTGGTTAGAAGGTAAGAGATTTGCATCAAGCACATCAAAAGAAGAAATTGGAAAATGGTTAGATGATAATATTGAGGTTAAAAAAGAAATGAAACTTTTAATTGATGAAAAAGAAATTAGTGTTAACTGGGAAAACAATGAATCAGTTAAAGCATTAAAACAAATTACACCTCTTGAAATTAAGATGAATAAGTATGGTGGTTTTGAACAAGTTGGTCCAATAGGTAAGACTATTGCAAGTAATGATGTAAATTATACATCTAATCCTGGTGACATTGTTTTATATTCCTCTAATCAGATTGTAATTTTCTATGGCTCTAATACTTGGCAGTATACAAAACTAGGTCACTTAGATCTAGAACAAAATGAGATTAAATCACTACTAGATAAGCCTAATGTGACGTTAAAAATCGAATAAATTCACAGGAGAAAACATATGACTGAATCAAAAATAATAGATATATTAAGAAGTAGATTTAACAAAAACATGAAGTATCATAATGGTCTAGATTTTGAAGTTATTGTACCTAGATTAAATAAAGAAGTAATATCTTCTTTAATCTATATGGAAGAAACAGGAGGAGAACCAGATGTTATCAAATATGATAAATCATCTGATAAATATATTTTTGTTGATACATCTATAGAATCTCCAAATAGAAGAAGCCTTTGTTATGATGATGAAGCTCTAAATCTTAGAAAGGACAATAAGCCAATCTCTAGTGTAATTAGAGAAATAAAAATGCACAAAGTTGAATTATTAAAAGAAGATGAATATTTTTATTTGCAAAGTCTAAATAATTTTGATTTAAAAAGCAGTAGTTGGCTTTTAACTCCAAAAGAAATTAGAGATCTTGGTGGTGCTATTTTTGGTAGCAAACATTATAACCGTACTTTTATTTTCTACAATAGTGCAGAATCATATTATTCAAATAGAGGTTTTAGAGTTAAAGTAGAAGTCTAACTATTAGCTTCTGCTAGTTTTTTAACATACGATTCAGCGTTTAAATTATTAACAATAAATGCAATTTCAATAAATGGAATTGATATATATATACCAGCAACCACATTTGTTAATACTACAATTATTAAAGAAATAACAATAGCAATCAAATAAATTAAAATGCTAGATAATATCAATTTAAATGTTGTTGAAACCTTTAAAACTTGTGATAACTTAATTTGCTTATTCCCTTGTACAATATAAGCTTCAAATAAAGCAATAAGAGCAAAAAGAAGAATAAAGACAACACTTGAAATCAAAATAGATGGTTTCCAAAGTACCATCAAGTAAATTACAACAGAAACAACTGTTGCTTCTATTAAACTATCTAGAAAGTATATTAAAAGAGTTTTCCATATCTTCCTTTTTGCAGTTAAATTCCTTATCTGAATTTTAGTAATTAAAAAACCAACTATTAATCCTAAAAACAGGCATACTATAAAAAAAGTTAATCCACTAATGATATTATTAACTGTTTGATTAAATAAATTAGTTATTTGACTTTCAACAGCTTCGTAATTGCTAAATCCTGCTTTTAATGAATTTGTAACAAAACTAGATATATATTCTTGACTGGTTACCATTTGAAGCGCATTAGGATTATTTGACCAATCTAGAAGAGAAATTTGATTAGTAGCGTAATTAATCGTTTCCTGATAATTAAAAGTTGTAGCCGTTGTTTGGATAACAGATGCAATATCTTTTCCAAAACTGATTAGTTGATTATAAATATATGGTATAACAATTGACAAACCAAGAACTACAAAAAGAGAAAAACACCCAAGAGGAACAAAATAAAATCTTAAAGACTTTAAATATTTTAAAATGCTGTTACCAATTAAAGATACTTTCTTTTCTTTTTCCATTACTAATTATTTTAAATCAATATATTCTTTTGCAATTAAACCAGCAACATATGCATTATTTTTAATTAATGCAATATTTGATTCTAAAGATTTTCCTTTTGTAAGACCAACTAATTTATCAAGCAGATAAGGAGTTACTCTTTTTCCACTAATATGATCTTTTGCCATCATCTTTAATGCTTCTTTAATTTGTTTATCCATATAATCATAATCTAAAGAATATTTTTCTGGAATAGGATTTACAATTAAATTTCCTTGTTTTAATCCCACCTTTTCATTTAAGTAAATGATTTTAGCTATATCACTAGCATCTTTTGCAACGATATCAAGTTTATAATCACTTTTGCGAGTATAAAATAGCGGCATATACTCTGTTTGATATCCAATAACTGATACTCCTTCAGTTTCTAAATATTCGAGTGTTCGAGGAATATCAAGTATTGCTTTAGGACCTGCGCAAACTACACTAACTGGTGTTGATCTAAACTCTCTTAAGTCAGCTGAAACATCCATAGTTTCATTAAATCCACGGTGAACCCCTCCAATTCCTCCTGTAGCAAAAACTCTTATTTTAGCAAGAGATGCAAGAATCATTGTTGCAGCAACAGTAGTTGAACCAGTAAGTTTATTAGCAATACAATAAGATATATCTTTTCTTGAAACTTTAATTGCATCATGAGACTGAGCTAAAGCTTCTATTTCTTTTCTAGTTAAACCTATTTTTATTTCTCCATTAATAATACCTATTGTATATGGCTTTGCTCCTGCCTTTTTTACTTCTTCTTCGCAAGCAAGTGCACATTCTAAATTTTGAGGATATGGCATTCCATGAGTTAAAACTGTTGTTTCTAAACATACTGCTTTTTCTTTTTCTAAATTAGGTAAATTATTTATTGCATCATTTATTTTCATCTTATTCTCCATTTTTATAAATTAATAAAATAAGGCTACTAATTAGCAGCCTTATATTTTATAACTAAAATATTTTTAAAATGTGGCCTTGTAAAATCATTAAAACTAAATCAAGAATCCAGATGATATTCCATCCGAAAATTAGTCTGACTAAACCACAAATAATATGTCCATCCTTAAATCTAGTAATTGCTCCTAAAATCCAAGAAGTAACAGGAATAATCGCAAGAATAATACTTAATATTCTTGATAAACCAAAATAATCTTTAGTAGAATTTTTTGCCATTATATGCCTCCATTAATAACAAGACAATTATAAAACTATTTCACCTTTAAAGCAAATACTCTTTTCTGCCTCTTTTTTGGTAAAATATTATTGAGGTATTTAATATGGATTATTTAGATGAATGCAAAGCATTAATGAAAAAATCAATCGAATCTTGCCAAGAAGCTTTTGCTACTTTAAGAGCAGGAAGAGTTACTGCCCAACTTCTTGATAAAGTTTATGTTAAAGTTTATGAAGAAAATATGATTTTAAAAAGTGTTGCTGGTATTTCAAATCTTTCAGCAACAGATTTACAAGTAAAACCATATGACCCTACTACTATTAAAGACATTATTGGTGGAATAAATAAAGCTGACTTAGGTTGCACCACTACTCAAAATGGAAATGCAATCGTGTTAAAGTTCCCAACACCAAGTGAAGAAAGAAGACAAGACTTAATTAAGCAAGCAAAAAAATATGCAGAAGATTATAAAGTCGCCATTCGTAATATTAGAAAAGATATTAATAATAAAGTAAAAAAAGATGAAACTTTATCTGAAGATATCTCTTTTAATCTTTTAGAAGATATCCAAAAAGAAACTGATGCAAAAGTAAGTGAAATTGATTCACTACTTAATAACAAAATAAAGGATATAGAAACTATCTAATGATAAATATAAATAATCCGGGCATTTCCCATATTGCTTTTATAATGGACGGAAATGGACGCTGGGCAAAAAAAAGATTACTAGATAGATCAAAGGGACATGAAAAAGGCGTATCAATTATTAAAGATATTGTTATGTCCTGCTTTGATGATTACAAGATTAAAACTGTATCTTTATTTACTTTTTCAAGCGAAAACTGGAACAGACCTAAAAAAGAAATTTCTATTCTTTTTAAGTTATTAAAAGAATTCTTTAATAAAGAAATAGATTTCTTCTTTTCTAGAGGAGTGAAAATTGTAGTTTCTGGAAATTTGGAAGATGAAAGAATTCCTAAAGATGTTAAAGAAACTATTTTAAATGCTATTAATAAAACAAGTTCTTGTAGTAACAATATCTTTAATATTCTTTTTAATTATGGTAGTAAGAATGAAATTCATCTTGCTTGTAAAAGAATTGCTCAAGACTACTCTAATAACAAAATAAAACTAGATGATATTGATAATGTCTTTGATAATTATTTATACACAAAAGAGTTTTCAAATATTGATTTATTAATTCGAACTAGTGGGGAACAAAGATTATCTAATTGCCTTTTATATCAACTTGCTTATGCAGAGTTCATTTTTAATGATGTCTACTGGCCAGATTATAATTTGGACCTGCTAAAAAAAGATATTGAAACATACTTAAATAGAGAACGTAG
>CACYDF010000003.1 GCA_902773085.1 uncultured Erysipelotrichaceae bacterium | reverse complement strand
TCGCCAAGTTTTTTCTTTATTATCTCTTGGATCTTTAATTTTTATTTTTGCGAATCTTGAAAAAAATTGATTAGTATTTTCATCTGCCGTAATAAAAATTACCAAAGAATAATTCATTTTATTCCAATCAATATTGGCTTTTTGCTTCCAAATAATATCTGTTTCAACAGGTCCTCTTACATATATCCAATAGGGGATCCCATTTATAAATACCTAAGAATCACATCTTCTTATTTCTGAACGAAAATATGCCGTTTCATTTAATATCTGTAAAAATACTAACCAATGAGTATTTGTTTCTTTCCAAACAAACACGTCACCAGGTTTCATTCCTATTATTTCCTATCCTTCAAAAGTTTTTTTTCCTATTTGTTTTTTATTTAAACATATATCTTGAAATGGAATTGAAATAATTTTATTGTCATAATCAGGTTTATTTTTATCAGGATTAATCAAACATCTGAACTCTCTGCCATCCGAGAGAATTGCGGTTTCAGCTTGATAGGAATATAATAAAGCTTTTTTTAAAGTTCTTACTTTACCTTTTGACATTCTCTATTTTTGATTACCACCCTGAAATTCTAAACGTTTTTTTAACAGTTCTAAAGACATTGCTGTTTTAGTGTATTCATTAAATTTAAACATTCAAAAATAGTTCTTCTATAACATTGAAAATCCTATTTCTAAATTAATGAATACATTCCCTCCATTTTACTTAATAAAGAAAAATAAATCTAAGACTCTCCGCAATTTAAAAGTCTTTGCATACCAATTAATTCTTCTAAAATTGTCTATAAGGGTTTTGTCCAATCGACTCCCTATTCTCTTATTGGTAACAATTTATAAACTTGATTTATAAGACTTTGGAATCGTTTGGCAATTATATCATTATTTATTTCAATATTGTATTTTATAAGCATGCCATCAATCCCTTTTCTTAACTTTATATAACGTTTCAACATCAATATCTCTTAATTTTCCTAATGTTGAACGCATTACACCCGTATTATCTGCAATCCTTCTTTTATAAAGCCTTTGAAGATGAAAACCTTCTCTCTCATAATCTTTTTTTAATTGTAACACTTTATGCATATGATTTGCTTGAGAAGTGAATTTAAAATCAGAACCGCTATATTTCATACGAGTATTTTCTATACTTGCTAATTGCTGACTTAGCCATTCTACAATCATATATACAGCAAGAATGTTAATTTCCTAATGAGAAAGAGTATGATTAAAACATCCACCTTCATAAAGAATCGCTTCTACATTTTCATAATTACTTTCTGCTCCATTATATGTATGGACATCTGAAACCGCAAATAATTCATAATCCGTTAAATCAATTCTTGGAAATTCAAATTTTTCAATAGAAGAAAGTAATAATTGTTCTAACATTCTGAATGTATCAAGTTCACTTAATTCTAAATACATATCATCTGTAATTTTTGATAGAAAGGAATCGTATACAAAAGCAAATGAGGTCATTCCCATGTTTGTATTCCCTCCTAATATTATTTTTTATCAGGATTATATCTTCTTCCTGAAGGTGCTGCGGCAATAGCTTCTTTTTTAGCAGGAGGAGTTGCACGTCTACGTGTATTTGAAATTTTATTAGTTGTATCTTCTTCTCCGCCATCAAATTTTGTATCCTTAATCTCAATGGCTTTTGTAACATTAAAACCAAGTTTTTCTTGAATAGCTTCTCTTTTTGCCATATCATTTAAGGGTAAATCAACTGCCATCTCTTTTATTGTTTCTTTTATTGCCTATGGTGCAAAATCCAAACAATCTAAAAACTGATCTAAAGTGCCTGTTGTCATTAAATTTTTTATATCTTCTTTTGTATAAAAATATTCAATTTCTGGGGTAGCATTAAACAGTTTAACTAAAGCTTCTTGATTTTGAATTTCAAGAAAATCTTTTAAAATTGTTGCGCCGCCAGGAGCGTATGAAAGCTTTTCTAATTCTTCAAATGAAATTTCTTTCTTTTCATTAGGATAAAAAGTTCTTCTTACACCTAAATCATCTACTTTGTATCCTACTCTTCCACCATATTTATTAACAACAGTAATCATAGTATCTTTAGTAATCATAATTTAAACTCCTTTTATCTCCAAAATTTATGCGGTCGGAGGGAGATTTTCTCCCTCCCGCATTATATTTCAATTATCATTAATTATCAAGCGTGCCAAGGTGTAATAGTTTTAACAAGAGATGTATTTTGATATACGCAAATACCAGGATTAATCATATAAGTACCTACGCCAAACTT
>CACYDF010000002.1 GCA_902773085.1 uncultured Erysipelotrichaceae bacterium | reverse complement strand
TTTTAATTTTCTCATACGTTTTTATATTTGGTTTCCCAACTCTATTACTATATTCATTCATGTATAAAAATTATCTAAGTATGTTTAATACCATTTTTTCGGTTTTACTAACTTTTTTCACTATCATATTTATTTTCTTATTTCCAATCTTTATTACTGCTTTAAGAATATCACTGTTTGAAGTATATGATATTTGTGCTGAACTTGACCAAAGAGTAGTCGTTGTTAATAAAAAAGATTTACGTGGTAATACAATTAAAGTCAATGTTCTACCATATGAAGAAAAAAGTAAGAGGCTTGATGTAGATTTACATGATCTCCCTCTTAATTACATTAGAAATAAAAAACACAATAAAGAGGATGAGCCAGTCGATGGGAGTAATTAGTTTAATTAGTGTCATCGCCTTATTTATAGTTTTACTTCTTTTTGTATATCCAAAAATATTTTTGCGTTTTGGTTTTTCAAAAGGCTTAACTGAAGGGATTAAATCAAAAGATAAAACTCATTATTTACCAAATGATTCTTATTTAGATGTCATTGAAAAATATGAACTAGTTAAAAATTATAAATCTCACAAGAAGTACGCAGTTATAACTATTAGAGAACACATCAATGCTGCCTCTTTTGCTGTTTATTCATTTGATATTAAGGGAAAATGTTTTGACTATATGAAAGTTAGTTTTTCAGATGTAGATAATCAAGTAGTCATTGAAGTAAATAAAAAAACATTTGGCCTTAATATCGTTCCTATTTCTTATAACGAAAAAGAAACTGGAGATTTAAATGAAAGTGGAATTAGAATCTTTAGATCTAAACTAGTTGCATATTCAGTTACTGCTGCTTTTACAAGTGCACTTTTTAGTTTCTTATTTTCTTTTTCTCTTTCACTAATTGTTGCTCCAAATAATCCGTTTTATATTTTCTCTTTACTAAATATTGGTATTTATATTTTGATGCTACTACTTGTAATGGTTTTAGTAGGTGTAGGTTCTTACCTAACTATTTTCTTTACAAATAGAAAACACATAGATGAGGCAGTATATGAGTAGTGCAAATATTAGAAGAGTAAAAACAATTAAATACTCTCATATGTTAGATCATCTTGTTAGCATTGCTGAATATTCTATTTTTACAGATGGATATTCTAAATTTGCAAATATTGTTATTTATAATTCCAGCGATAAAATAGTTCGCGCTTTTGAAATGAGACTAGATATTTATGATGACAACAAAGCAAAAATACAAACTAAAACTGTCACTATAAATAATCTTAATTTAAGACCAAAATTATTTTTGAAACTTAAATCTAAAATTTCTCTACCTATGGAAGCTTTTGGATTTAACTATTCCACTATTGCTATAAATAAAGATATCGATGCTTCTTATAAAGATACTTCTCCTTTAATTAATCCAACTATAAGAAGTTTATATCCAGCATTAAAAACAAGAGAAGGTCAAGTTGCAATTAAACAACTAGAAGTAAGTGAATCAATAAAAGAAAATGTAATTAGAAAAAGGCATTTAAAAACTCATTGGCTTTTCCTTTTACCAGTTATCGGTATTGCTTCAATTGCACTTACTACTATTTACTTCAATTCTAAACTTGGTAGTTTTTCAAGTTCAACAACAAGAGAAAAAGGAAGTGGAGAACTCTTAATTGCAGAAAAGAATGACTTTAATTATACCGTTACAAATAATACCCTCGTTCTTAACGAATATACTAGTAAAAAGAAAATAAAAATGTATTTAGACCCTTCTGTTTTTATTAGTGATTATTCTGGTCAAACAATCATTCTCAATGAGAACTGTTTTAGAGATTCAAAAATTGAAAGATTTATTGTAGAAGGTCCATGTGAAATAGGCCCTGCATGTTTTGCATATGCCTACAATCTAGAATACTTTGCTTGCGTTAATTATACATTTAAAGATGTAAATTATGCTGGCTCAGTTAATAAAATTTCTTCTAACTGCTTTTTCGGCTGTTCTAAACTTACAACTTTTAAATATCAAGAAACATACATAGATATTATTTCTGCTGGTGCTTTTTATGCATGCTCAAATCTTTCTAACTTTGTAATGCCATCAGTAACTAGGATTGATAGACAAGCTTTTTATAAATGTACTTCTTTTAATAAAAAGATTAATTTACCTATGTCAATTGAAAAAATAGGTGTTCAATCTTTTGATGAATCTTCAGTAAGAGAAATAACATTTTCTAATCCATATACTTCAAAAGAGGAAGATTCATTTCCAGAGGGCTCGAAATTTTTTGGATCCGCAATATATGATGAAAACGGGAGGGAAAAATAAATATGAAAAATGAAAACGAAAACGAGTATTTAATCGAAGAAAACGATTTTGGTAAAACAAATAAAAGAAGAGTCCCATTTCTTTTAGTTGTTTCTATTGCTGCTCTAGTTTTAGCTTTATCTAATTGGATTCAGCTTATTATTAAATTAATTGATGAATCTTATACATCGACTAAGAACAACTTTTTATATACTGGTATTATAAGTACCATTATCTTCGTATTATTTTTACTCCTATTTGCAATTATTAGAACTAAAGGTAAAGGGGATCTGGTTTCTAAAAAAGATGAGCCTTCCACTGATAGTCCTAATAAGAATGTTGAAGTAGTCGATGGCTTTGTTGATTTAGTTGAGGATGAAACATATCTTCAAGCTGAAGAGGAAGAAGAAGCTTCTAATAAGAAAGAGGAAGTTGAAGATGTTGATACATTTAATTTAACTACAAAACTTATTTCTGATAGACTTACTGCTTCTTTCCATAATCATTCTCTCCACTGTGATACTAATTATCTAACTGCAGCTCTTTCTGCAACAAATCTTCTTTTTGTTTCTAAAAATGATCAAGATGAATCTGAAGTATTAAAAAGTATTGCTGGTGGAATGGGTGGAAAAGAATTCCTAGTTGACGTCCAGAATTTCAAATCTAAAAATGATTTACTTTATACTAGTGGTTTCCTTCCATTTATTGATGAATCTAACAACAATTTAAATAAATTATATTTTGTTGGCTTTAAAAATATTTCTTTAGAATCAATCACTAATATTTTAGAAGACTTCCTTGAGGCTCTTTATGATAGAAATAATTCTAGTAGAATTGATTTAAATATTGATAACAAGGTAGACTCTCATATTATTTCTCAAAATCTATATTTCATTCTCTTTAATAAGGATGGTGAAAAATTCTTATCTCTACCTGCTAATTTACTTAAATATAGTATTGCAGTAAACCTTGCAATTAAAAGTATTCCTTTTGAAAAAGCAGACTTTGATGAAAGTCCTATTTCTTATTACGATTTCAAACGAGCAGTTAATTATTGTTTAACTACTGATTTCTTATCTGAAAATAGATGGACAAAAATTGATGAACTTGCTTCTTATTTAAATCAAAAGAAACCATACATGATTTCAAATGATGTACTAAATAATATTGAATCATTTTCTTCTGTTCTTCTTTCTCTTGGAACAAAGAAAGATGTTACTTTTGATAGAGTATGTGCAGATATCCTTTTACCATCTATATTAAAAGATTTTGGTCGAGAACATATTGTTGGAGATGGTGGAATATATCACTACATCAATGATAACTTTGCCAATGTTTATACTCTTCCAAAGACTGAGACATTAATTAAAGATGCTAGATATCTAAATAAAGATGAAAATGCATCTGCTCCAAAAGATTTGTTTGAAGAATTTGAAAAAACAATTAAGAGTTCTCCAAGTAAAGATACAACTCAAAAAGAAAAGACTAAATAGTTGGAGTATATTATATGAATGAAATAATTAACAAACTTGTAAGCATCGAAGCTATTAGAATATATGTAATTCTTTTTGCATCTGTTATTGTTATTCTTGGTATTACTTTTTTAGTAACATCTAATATGAAGAAACCTCGTCAAATAGTAATTCCTAGAATCAATAAGGCCGAGAATAGTGTAATTAAAAGCGAAGGTAGTAGTGAAGAAGTTGATGAAGATACCTTATCTCGTTTCCCAACTTTATATAGTCTTGATTTAAAATATCCAATTCAAAGAAAAGTTAAAACTCCTGCATCACTATCTTTAAAAG
>CACYDF010000001.1 GCA_902773085.1 uncultured Erysipelotrichaceae bacterium | reverse complement strand
TGCACGTCTTACTCAGCTTATTAAAGATGATACAAATCTTTATCCTGAAATTATTGAGGTTGCAAAAGAAGAACCTGCAACTACTGAACAAGTAGAACAAGTTCAAGAAACTCAAGTAGTTACTAATGAAGCTCCACAAGAAGTTGTAGAAGCAGCAAAAGAAGAAGTAAAAGTTGAAGAGACAAAAGCAGAAGAAAAAGTCGAACAAGCTGAAGCCCCTGCTGAAGAAGTAAAGACAGAAGAAGTTAAACAAGAAACACCTGCTGAAGAAACTAAGGCATAATAAGAATAAGGCATCAACTTGATGCCTTTTTTTAAAACTTATAAATATGAGAAACGAAACAAAAGCAGAAACAATTTTACGAAGTATTACAAGAGAATATAGAAATAAAATATATTCCAAGTTTTTAGCTGCAATCGATAAATATAAGTTAATAAAAAATAAAGACAAGATCTGTATTTGTATTAGTGGTGGAAAAGATTCGATGTTACTTGCAGAATGTTTTAGATTATTTCATGCGTCATCAAAGATTAAATTTGATGTTGTATACCTAGTTATGAATCCTGGTTATAGTGATGTGAATTTAAAACTAATTAAGCATAATATAGACACTCTAAATATAGATGCTGAAGTTGTTAATACTGATATTTTTGAAATTTCAAATCTTAGGAGTGCCGATTCACCATGTTACTTATGTGCAAGAATGAGAAGAGGTGCACTATATAGGCTTGCACAAGATAGAGGATGCAACAAAATTGCACTTGGTCACCACTATGATGATGTAATAGAAACTACATTGATGAATATGCTTTATTCTGGTTCAATTCAAACAATGCTGCCAAAACTTCATTCTGATAACTTTAAAAACATGCAGCTCATTAGGCCTTTATACTTTGTTAGAGAAGATGATATTATCTCATGGGCTAAAAATAATAAACTGCAATTCTTAAACTGTGCATGCAAGTTTACTTTAGAAAATTCCATAGATTCAAAAAATGTAAGTTCAAGAAGACTATTTACTAAAAAGCTTATAAAGGATTTATCAAAAGATTACGATGTAGATAAGAACATTTTTTCTGCAACAAATAATGTTATTTTAGATAAAGTTCTCTCCTACAAAAAAAGTGGAAAGATTCATTCATTTTTAGATAATTACGACAAAGTTAAAAACTAATTATTATGCATTTTTTTTTGAATATAATAAAAAGTATATATATAAAAAGTTTTAAAAATATAATACACTTCTAAATAAAAAATATATCAACGAAAAATGTTTTATCTCGGCGTTTTCAACATATATATTTTTAAATACAAAAGATATATAATATTTACTTTGGGAGAAGATATGAAATTAGGGGTGATTTCATTAGGCTGTGCAAAAAATCAAGTTGACTTAGAAGAGATACTTTATCTATTTAAAGTTAATGGGTTTAATATAGTTTCTGATCCAAAAGAAGCTGATTATATCCTTATAAATACATGTTCATTCATCTTAGATGCTAAAAAAGAAAGTATTTCAGCTATTTTTGATATGTTAGAGTACAAAAAACCGCTTATAGTGACTGGTTGTTTGCCTACTAGATACCTTGAAAGCATGAAAAAAGAGATTCCAGAGGTAAAAGCATATATCCCTATTAATAAATATTCATCATTTACAAAAGAAATTAATTCATTAATAAAAGATATTAAATTAAAAGGTGAAATAGATCCAAGAAATAGATTACTACTTTCAAATCCATATGAAGCATATTTAAGAATTAGTGATGGATGTGATAATAAATGTACTTTCTGTGCGATTCCCTCTATCAGAGGAAAATTTAAATCTGTACCCCTTGAAATATTAAAAGATGAACTAAACATTTTAGAAAAAGAAGGAATAAGAAGTTTAACAGTTATTTCTCAAGATACATCAATGTATGGGAAAGATATTGGTCTAACACTAGTTGATTTAGTAAAAGAAATAAATAAACATAAAAAAATAGAATTTGTTAAATTAATGTATTTATATCCTGATGAAGTTAGTGATGAACTAATTTCTTTATTTAATGAAAATAATAATTTAACACCATATTTTGATTTACCTATTCAACATACTTCTGATAATGTTTTAAAAAGAATGGGAAGAAGAGGAACAAGAGAAGATATCTATAAACTTATAAAGAAATTTAGGCAAATAAAAAACTCAATAATACGAACAACTTTATTAGTTGGTTTCCCAGGTGAGACAAAAGAAGACTTTAATTTACTCTTAAATGATATTGAAAAATTAGAATTTGATCATCTTGGCTGTTTTACTTATTCTCCTGAAGAAGGTACTCCTTCAACTAAATTTAAAGATGATGTTAGTGATAAAGAAAAAGCAAAAAGAAAACAACTTATTATGGATAAGCAGAGATTGATATCTTATAAATTAAACAAATCGAGGATAAATTCTATTTATAAATGTTTAATTACTGATTATGATTCTGAAACATATTCATATTCTGGAATAACAAATATTTTTGCTCCAGATGAAATAGATGGTTCTCTAAAAATATATTCAAATAAAAAACTTGAACCAGGAACAATTGTAAATATTAAAATAGTTAATTCTTTTGAATATGATTTAGAGGCTGAAGTAGTATAATTAATTAGGCTAAATTATGATATTTGGAAAGTATATTAATAAGTACTATAAGAAATATTGGTATTTCTTCTTACTTATAATTATCATCGATGCATTTATTGACGTTGTTCAACTTACAATTCCTCAAATTACTGGTGGAGTTATTTCTATTCTTTCAATGGTTAATGATGGTAGGGCAACATTCACTCAAGATGACTATATGAATTCATCAGTAACTGGTTATTATGATGAATATAATAATTATGTTAATGTTCCATTTTTTGTAAGGAATTTTAAGACTACTTTAATCTCTCTTGCTGTTATTACTTTGATTATTGTTGTAGGTAGAATTATCTGGAGAATTCTAGCTGGAATTGTTAGCGGAAAGATTGATAGAGAATTAAGAAAAGATATGTTTGATCACATTCAAACTTTATCTTTGAACTATTATGCAAATAAAAAAGTTGGTGCCCTATTATCTTTCTTTACATCAGATTTACAGTCTATTAAGATTTTATTCCAAGAAGGTTTTATTTTATTAACTGACTTACTTGTTCTTGGTGGACTTTCTTTTATTTATATGGTCCAATATTCCTGGTCACTTGCTTTAATTTGTTCAATTCCATTAATATTATTCTTTGTTGTTGGTGGTTTAGTTTTAAATGGAGAAACAAAACGAAGTAAAATTGCTTCTGATTCATTTGAAGAGTTATCTGACTATACTGAAGAGTCATTACAAGGATATAAAGTAATAAATGCTTTTAGGAAAGAACAACAACGATATAATTCTTTTTCAGAATATGCAAAAGACACTGAAGTTAAAAATATTAAATTAGCTAGATATACTTCTGCAATTGATGGTGGAATTAATGCAATTATCTACTTTTCTTACATTCTTTTGTTTGTTTTCGGATATAGATCCTTTATTGTTGGAGACAATACTTTACTAAATAATTTAAATGATCCAGGCGATTTTGTCACTTTTGCATCATATGTAGACACTTTAATCTGGCCAATGATAGCTGGAGCTATATTAATTAATGATATTTCTAATGCTGGAGCTGCATATCAAAGAATTTCACAAATTTTTGATACAAAAGAAGATGTTATTGATAACCCAAATTCATTAAATCACGATAGAGTTAAAGGTGAAATTGAATTTAATCATCTCTCTTTTACATATCCAGAAAGTGAAAAAGAAGTATTACATGATATTTCATTTAAAGTAAAACCTAAAAAAAAAATAGGAATTATAGGAAAAACTGGTAGTGGAAAATCAACTTTGGTCTCACTTCTATGTAAACTATATCAAGTAAATGATAATTCAATTAAGATTGATGGAGATGATATTAACTTATGGAAAAAAGCAGATTTAAGAAATCATATTCATTATGTTTTCCAAAATTCCTTTGTATTCTCTGGTAAATTAAAAGAATCAATTGCTTTTGAAAAAGAAGGAATTATCGATAGCAAAAAACTAGATAGTGCAGCTTCTTTTGCAGACTTAACAAAAGACATTGAAAAGTTTACTGATAAATATAATACAGTTGTAGGAGAAAAAGGTTCTACTTTAAGTGGAGGTCAAAGACAAAGGGTCTCTTTAGCAAGAGCTATTTATTCTTCACCAAGTGTATTAATCCTTGACGATTTCTTATCTGCTGTAGATGCAGAAACTCAACAAAATATTATTAATAATGTTAAGAGTCTTAAACAAGATTTGACTACTTTTATTATTGCTCACCAAGTCTCTGCAATTGACACATGTGATTTAATTTTAGTAATGGATGATGGAAGAATTATTGATAGTGGAAAGCATGATAAATTAAAGAAATCATGTGAGCTATATAAAAACTTTATAAAGATGCAAGAATTAGAAAACGAGGTTAACAATGGAATTTATCGATGAGCAATATTCTAACCAATCGTATACTTTAAAAGATATAAAAGTTTTAAAAAGCTTTTTCACTTTTTTAAAGCCATATTTAAAGCATTTTATTTTGCTGCTGATTTTAGCAGTTATAACAACTGGTTGTTTTGCTCTTGAATCAAGATTATCTGCTGCTTTAATTGGTAAAATTGCTGATCAATACCTTGGAAATATGTCTAAAGAAGAGGTATTAAAGAGTTTCTATTTGTTTTTAACCATCGATACTATAATTATCGTATTTGGTTCAATTTCAATGTTTATTGTAGATTACCAACTTCGTAAGATAGGTCAGTATATAATTTATGATTTTAGGCGAAGTATGTTTGAACATGTCCTTAAACTTTCTGTAAAACAAATGCAAACTTTAAAGATTGGTTCATATGTAACAAGAATAACAAATGATACTAAAAATATTTCTACATTCTTCTCTGATATCTTCCCTCAATTTATTAGATCCATATTTATGGTTTTCTTTATTACTATTATTACTTTTATTACTACTGGTCTATTTGGTTTTATCTTTATTAGTTTCTTACCTATTGTCTTCCTCCTTGCAACATTCTTTAGAAGAAGATCAATGAAATATTATATTGGAGAAAAAAACTCGATTTCTAAGATGAATTCATTTTTATCAGAATCATTTTCAGGAATTAAAATAACTAAATCATTTAATAAAGAAAATTATAAGTTTGAAGAGTTCAAAGAAAAAAATCAAGATATATATTCTTACTATACTAAGTCTCAAAAGCTTTTTGCTATTTATTATCCAACAATGTATTTATTACAAATGATTTGTATATTCTTTGTATTCTTATTTGGTATCCCAAGTTTAAATAAGTTCCACTCAACTGGTTCAGGACTTTCTTATGATGCATTCTATTATTTAACAACTAGTGGATGGATGTTCTTCCAACCTATTCAACAATTAGCTGGATTATTAAATAGTATTCAATCAGTCTTATCATCAGCAAAAAGAAGTCAATATGTTCTTGATATGGAAATTGAAATTGTTGATGAAGAAGGAGCTATTAATGTTGACTCATTTAAAGGCAAAGTTGAATTTAAACATGTATATTTTAGATATGAAGATTCGCAAGACTATGTTTTAAAAGATGTATCTTTTGTTATCTATCCAGGAAAGACAATTGGATTTGTTGGAGCTACTGGAGCAGGTAAATCTACTATAATTTCCCTTATTACACGTGCTTATGACATCGAAAAAGGGGAAATTTTGATAGATGATATCAATATTAAGAAATATTCTTTAGATTGTTTAAAGAAAAATATTGGTTTAATGATGCAAGATGTGTTTTTATTCACTGGAACTATAAAAGATAATATATCTTTATTTGATAATACTATTTCAGATGAAGAAATTATTAAAAATTCTAAATTAATTGGTTTAGATACAATTGTAGATCGATTACCTAAAAAATATGATGAAGAAGTTTCTCAAAGAGGTGAAAACTTCTCAGCAGGAGAAAGACAACTAATTTCTTTTGCTAGAACTATTACTTATCATCCTTCTTTAATGTTACTTGATGAAGCTACAAGTAATATCGATACCGAAACAGAATCTA